>JAOZOC010000089.1:0-5790 GCA_029933495.1 Bacteroidales bacterium | reverse complement strand
CAGTTATAAAGTGAAAGAGGCATTATTTTATAAAAGACAATATGGTGAGGATATTCAATGCACATTATGTCCTCATAATTGTATGATAAAGGACGGCAGGAGAGGAGTCTGCAGGGTTAGAAAAAATGTAGAGGGAAAGTTGGTATCAGAAAATTATGGAAAGATTTGCTCAACGCATTTTGACCCGATTGAAAAGAAGCCGCTATATCACTATTTTCCAGGCAAGATAATTTTCTCAATCGGAAGTCTGGGATGTAATTTGCATTGCAAGTTTTGTCAGAATTGGGAAATTTCGCAGACCGGTGTTAAAGAATACACACCACTTCCTTATTTTTCTCCTGAGGATATTGTTAACCTGGCATTAAAGCAGAAGGATAATTTCGGGATTGCATACACCTATAACGAGCCGATAGTGTGGTATGAGTTTATGCTCGATACTGCAAAACTTGCACACACTAAAGGACTAAAAAATGTTATGGTAACCAATGGGTTTATAAATCCGGAGCCTTTAAAAGCACTGATGCCTTTTATTGATGCTTTTAGTGTTGACCTTAAGGCAATAACCGAAGAGTTTTATAAAAACTATACATTGTCGAGGCTAAATCCTGTATTGGATAGCATTAAAATGATTAAAGAGGCTGGGAAACATATCGAAATTACAAACCTCGTGATAACGGAGACCAATGATGATGTGAGGGAGTTTATGAATATGACCGAATGGATTGCTACAAACATCGGTGATGATACGGCACTTCATATCTCGCGCTATTTCCCTATGTATAAAATGAATAAACCGTCAACCAGCGTGTCAAAGCTTTTAGATCTGTATGAAATTGCAAAACGCCGGCTGAAATATGTTTATATTGGAAATGTAAGAACTGGCGAGGGGCAGGACACTGTTTGCCCGAAATGTGGAAAAACAGTAATTTCACGAATGGGATATTCTACTGAAGCTTCCGGACTTGATAAAAATGGTAGTTGTTCAGGATGTGGAGAAAGAATATTATATAATAATTGTTTTTAATAACAGATATAAGATATTATTATGAAAAGGTTAGTTTTAGTTTTATTCGTGTTTTCACTTTTTCTGTCAGTACAATCACAAAATAGCCTGGAATTGGTTGATCAGGGGAAAATGTGGAGTTATTTTGAGCACTCCGCCGGAGGTCTTCCCGGTTATAATGTTACCTACTACCATAAATTTATGGGAGATACAGTAATTGATCAATATTATTATTACAAGGTGTGGGAAGCAGCAGATGAACTTTATCAGAACTGGTATCTTTTTGGATACATTAGGTCAGATGGGGATGGGAGCGTTTATTATTTGAATAATTTGTTTTATGGAGGGTTGATATATAAGTTTAATGTTGCGCCAGGGGATACATTCGAAATCTGTAACAAGAATATAATTTTTACGGCTTTGGTTGTTTCGGTTGATTCGGTACAGATTTTTCCATTAAACGAGACCAGGAAAAGGATTACAATTACTAATTATAATGACCCCATCTCAAATGAAGAGTGGATTGAGGGCATTGGAAGTATGGCCGGAGTATTAAACTCCGGGTATAAGGCTGTAATGTTGACCGGTGCGTATTATGATATACTTTGTCAATGGGAGGATGAAATAGAGATATTTTCAAATTCTCAATTTTCATTTTGCTATCAAACAACTGTCTCAACTCCTGAGTTTAGTATGGATGAAACGGCTTTTAAAATTTTCCCAATGCCATTGGAGTATGAATCAATTATTGCGGTTGACAGGTTGTCTGATAATAACAAAATCAAAATATTTAGTGTCTATGGGCAACTTGTTTATGAAGAGGCATTGAAATTTAAAAAGTCAGTTAGTATTAACCGGAATGATTTTACATCAGGAGTTTATATTGTGGCATTATACAATGATGAAAAGCTTATTGATAAAAAGAAGCTGATTATCCGATGATTTAACTTGTTAAGACTGTTTTGTTATTCAGGAATCTGACAATCAGTAGTTTGATTAATTAACCAAAATTCATCTTTATCAATATTGTTTGATTCACCATCAATATTCAAATCGGAAGTCAGATAACCTGATAGTCCGGCTTCAGCTTGCCAATTTACGGACTTATCATTATTGTCAATAGTTCCGTCACCATTTATGTCACCGCAATACATTCCCCAAACACCTTCGGTAATTTCTTTTTGAGCATCAGTTCCATAAGCTTGTTCATTGTTGATTGTGAAGTCATAGTAAAATATGCCATTAGAGTATGTTGCTGCATTTGCCGACATTATATCAAGGTGATTTCTATGCCTGATAACAATAAATAGTTGCTGGGAAAGAGTACCGTCAAATCGTAGAATTTGTGCTGTGTCTGTACTAATTATTTGGCCATTATTTAATAGAAATGCTGCCTGTTTTGCAATTATCGTCCCGGTAGTAGCGTCGGAAGAATCAGATGCATCACGCAATTCTATCAGCACCCAATCCACAATATTATCATTTGGAATTGATGAAACGCTCTCTGTTCCGGAATAATCCCAGGGTGAAGAATTGAAAGGTTGAGAAAGAGGGATCAGATTTACTGCGTTCAAATCGGTATTCATATTATTTCCGTTGAAAGGCCCTTCCAGTAAAACTTTTGTGCTTATATTTAAACCTTCAGGAACCAATTGGACATTTACCAGCGTTGTGTCTCTGTTCGCAACTGATATTCCAAAAACAGTATCGGAAAGATATCCCGGAGCAGAATAAACAACGTCATAAACTCCGGCAGAAACAGGTCTGTGATAATTCCCAATTGGCAAATCAGAATAAACCCAGGAGCTGTCAGCTTCATAATTCAGAATAAAAACTTCCGCCACAATAGGTTGTCCGGTTATTTTGTCTGTAATTATTCCGCTGAACCCATATAGGACCTGCTCCAAATAATTAAGTAATGATCGTTTGTTGTAATTCCAATACAAAGGAAGATCAGATTCTGGTAAAAACTTTGTGTTTGAAAGTTCGAGAGTAAATTCCCTGCATTGATGAAAGTAGTTCATATAGTCTTGTCTGCCTCCATTGATGGAATACCAGGCGTATCCATTAGTTACACCTCCATAGTAAGTCATATAACCCAATGGGGAGTAGGTCTGGGCAGTATCTGAATATTCAGTGCAAACATATTCCCACCAGGCACTATCAGCAGGATATTGCGACCAAGTGTCCCATGGGTAATTACAAACCTCTGCACCGGAATGTAAATTGCTAGACATTACGAAGTGATGATTTTCTGCAAAAGTCATGAACGCTACTGTCTCCGGTTGCCAGGAATTACCATCGGGATGTGGGCCATTTTCAGGGTCAGGATAGTTTCGGTTTAAGTCAACGCTATTACCATTATACCTTGTAGCACCCCAAACGGTATTGTTGCCACCTGCATATGTGCCATCAGGATTTGCATTTGGATTGATGTAAATTTCGATATTATTTACTAAATTAGTTATTCTGGGATCAGTTCCATAACTTGTAAGTAGTGAGTCTATTAACCGTAGCATTAATATGTATCCCACTAATTCATTACCGTGCATTGTAGATGTGTATAAGAATTCCGGCTCGTTCTCATCAATGTTGACATTGTCAGTAATCTTTGCAACCAGCAATTCTCTGCCTTCAACGCTAGTACCTAAACTGTAAACCTGGCAAATATCCGGGAAATCTGTTTGGAACTGCTCCATAATAGAAATATAGGCTTCATAAGTAGGGTAAGCGTCCCAGGATTTTTGTCCTTTCAGCTCTTCAAGAGTAAGCATTGAGGGGTTAAAATTTTTATTTGGATTGGGCAACAAAGTGTAATTATATCCGGTTTTTAAAAATCCATCAAATTCTTTTTTGTTTGCATAGGCAATGACAGTGTCATTTTTAACATTATCAATTGAAATAACTGCTGAAATATCTATTAAATCTTTTTTTGAAATATTATTGATCATAAAACAGATTTCTCTGTTTTTTTTAAACAGTTCAGTGAATTTGTCAGATTGTTGAGAAAGTATCAAATTACTCAGTAGTAAAAATGGAATGATAAATAGCGATTTGTTCATATTAAATTATGTTTTAGATTGCTAGCCCTAATTAAAATCTGGATAAAGTAAATATTTTTTTCTGATATTCTTAAAGTCATCCAGTTGGGATTTCCAGTTTTCGCGAATTTCGTTTTCAGTTAATCCTGCAACAATTTGTTTCCTGAGTTTATCTGTTCCTGCTAATTTATCGAAAAATGAATTAAAGAAATCATCTTTACCCTGAAAGTATTTGTACATCTGAATCAACCATCTCAAATCCAATCTTTTTTCAAAAACAATTGTGTCGGCATAACCTGACAGATCAAACCCTTTGCATACTTTTCCTTCATATTTTGGATTTGATGCCACGCCCGAAATATCAACCGGAGAAAATAAATAGTCTCCTTCCTGGAAATTGGGATGCCCAATTACCTGAAAAGGTAAATTTGTACCTCGTCCAACACTTATTATTGTCCCTTCAAAAAAGCATAGTGACGGGTATAGCTCAATGGAATTCATATTAGGCAAATTCGGGGATGGTGGTATTGGTAATTTGTAATATGAATTGTGAGTGTAGTTCTGAACCTTTATTACTTTAAGGTTACATTTCGCCCCATTTTTCAGCCATTCCTCACCATTTACCATTTGGGCATATTCTCCCACTGTCATCCCATGAACTACCGGGACCTGATGCATTCCTACAAATGATGAATAATCCGGCTCCAAAACAGGTCCATCAACATAGCTTCCATGAGGATTTGGCCTGTCCAGAATGAGAAGCTCAATATTATTTTCAGCACATGCTTCCATCACGTAGGTCATCGTTGAAATGTAGGTGTAAAATCTGACTCCTACGTCCTGGATATCAAAAATTACAATGTCAATATCTTTCAGGTCATCTGGTGTTGGCTTCCTGTGTTTTCCGTAAAGCGAAATGACGTGTAATCCGGTTTTTGAATCTTTATTGTCTTTTATTTTTTCTCCGGCTCCTGCATTTCCTCTAAATCCGTGTTCCGGTCCGAAAACCTTAATTATATTAACTCCAAGCTTCAATAAACTGTCAACAAGATGAGTTTGACCAATTACTGAAGTTTGATTGGCAACTACTGCAACTTTTTTGTTATTAAATAATTTAAGATACTCACCAATGCGCTCTGCCCCGGGCTTTATTGAATTATCCTCTCCGGGTGACTGAGTACATCCGCAAATCTGAACGAATAACAGTAATAGTATAAAAAGCTTCTTCACAATTAAATTTTTTACAATAATAATGAAAACCTGCTAAACAGGAATGCACTTTTCGATATTAAGTTTAAGATTGATACTAATTCTAACTAAGTTCTTTCTATTACAGCTTTTTCATATTGCTGATATTCCCTTAAGCTCCTGAAATCACAGTAATGTCAACAAATCACCTTTTACGCAAATAAAAAGACCAATCCTGTCAGGGATGTGCTATTTGTAACTCTGTACAATCCGCCAGAGAAGCAGGATTGATTAAAAGTACGAAACCAGTCCCGTTAGGGATGACCTGTCTCTAACAACTCACATAGGCCGTCCCTAACGGGACTAATTTTCATACTATACACCTACTTTCACCGGACTTGCCCCGTAAAAAACGGTGCTACTTCCAGTGTTACAAAAAGGTCGTGCCTGCGGCACTTATAAGTTTTGTTTAATTTATTAGACTTAGTCTCAATTCTTAACAGAGCCTGCACCCAAAATTCTGTATTAGCAACAAAGCTGCTTAGAAGTCGTTAATAC
>JAOZOC010000088.1 GCA_029933495.1 Bacteroidales bacterium | reverse complement strand
GGTAGTTTTCTGGGTAGTTTTCTGGGTAGTTTTTTGCGGGTCTTTATCGATTAACTGGTTCTTTTTCTCATCTGTTATCTGCCAATATCCACCTTTATCCGGACCAATATGTTTTAATATGCCTTGTTTTTTTAGCTTCTCCAGATTATATTTTACACCATCTTCTGTAATGTCATTAATTAATAATGTTAATTCTTTTCTTGATATTTGTGGATTTTCTTTAATTATTCCCACTATTTTTTGAGAAGTCTTTACTGTTATACTCCTGTTCTCCTCTTTGCTTTTTTTACCTAAATAAACCACAGTTGAAAAAAACTCTTCATCAATAAGCTCATAAGTTGCCCCTTTTGAAAAAAGATGTAAATACTTATCCAAATTTCGTATACCGGAACCAACTTCTTCAACTCTTCCCATTTGAAGCATTAATTTACTAATAGACGGGTTTTTTGCATAAGGAGTAAATTGTTTTGGATTAATTCTTCCAAAAACTCTGGGATTGTTTGAATTTGTGAATTCTATTCTATTGGAGAAAATATTAATAAATGCGGGGGCAGAACTTAAATATTCCCGATGAGCAATGATATTGGCAACCAATTCTCTGAAAATTTTACTTCGTAAACTTATCCTTGTTGTTCCTTCCAGGTAAAACGGGTCATTAAGATGTTTATCAATGAAACCCATTAATAAATCGTAAGCATCAATCAGATTTGTTCTTACAGTAAGCCTATCATCATAACGGTCAATATTTTGCTTTCGCAGTAATGCTTCAAATTTATAAGCAGGTAAAAGATTTTGTATTAATTCATCGGTACCAAAAAAAAGAACTGATGCCAATGTATAACCACTTTGTTGTTCTTCATTTTTCCTAAAAAAACCAATGCGATACAAAAATTCTTTATCATCCAATTCAAATAAGTGATTCCCAGGGTTATTTATCTTAATCAGATTTTTCGCTCTTGAAATTAATTCCGGATTAAAATCTGTTAAAGAAACCTGTGTAAAAACTCTTTCTTCGGTATGATAATTTTGTTTTCGGTTAACAATCCTTGCTATTTCAACAGGATGAGAAACCTTATAATCTCCGTCCTGATTTCTGACAAAGATTGTATTTCCGGTTTTATGAACCTGCGAACTTTCCGGTACTTCTATAAGAATAATTGTTTTATTATTAATTTTATAATCTGATACATTTAGCATTATGGAAGGTGACAGTTTTTCAGGATTATTGGCAAGGTTTGCAATATCTTTCTTTAACTGAGAAACATATTTACTGTCAATCCCAAAAACAGACCCGGAATCATTAATACCAAGCAAAATATAACCGCCTTTTGTATTTAAAAAAGCACAAATGGTTTCAAACAAGTTTCCCGGTAGTTTTGTTTTGCTTTCTTTAAACTCAACTTTTAATCCTTCGCCCTGTTTAATAAATATACTTATTCTGTTCTTAATCATCTGTTTAGACAGCACTTTCAAACTGCTTCAGAAAACGCAGATCATTTTCAAAAAACAGTCTGATATCATTAATCTGATATTTCAGCATGGTAATTCGCTCAATACCCATTCCAAAAGCAAATCCGGTATATTTGTTACTATCTATATTATTGTTTTCTAATACATTGGGGTCAACCATTCCACAGCCGAGTATTTCAACCCAGCCTGTATACTTACATATTTTGCATCCTTTTCCACCACAAATAAAGCAGGAAATATCCATCTCAGCCGAAGGCTCGGTAAAAGGAAAATAAGAAGGCCTGAACCGTGTTTTGGTACCTTTTCCGAAAAGCTCGGTGGCAAAATAATATAAGGTCTGTTTCAGGTCAGCGAAAGAGACATTCTCATCAATATACAAACCTTCAACCTGATGAAAAATGCAGTGTGCACGTGCCGAAATAGCCTCATTCCGGAATACTCTTCCCGGAAAAATAGATCTGATTGGTGGTTGCTCTTTTTCCATCACCCTGACCTGAACTGAAGAGGTGTGCGTACGAAGTGCAATATCCGGATTTTTCTCAATAAAAAATGTATCCTGCATATCTCTTGCCGGATGTTCTTCCGGAAAATTAAGAGCTGAAAAATTATGCCAGTCATCTTCTATTTCAGGTCCTTCAGATACAGAAAATCCGATTCTTGAAAAAATATCAATAATCTCATTTCTTACTACCGATAAAGGATGCCTCGAGCCAGGCTCCATAAAGTTAGCCGGAAGTGAAAGGTCAACATCATCTTTTCTGCTGTCTTTACTGCTCTCCAGCGTCTCTTTTAAATCATTTATCTTCTGCTGAGCCCTGTTTTTTAAATTGTTAAGTATAGCTCCAAACTCTTTTCTGTTTTCAGGAGCCACATTTCTCATCTCCGCAAAAAGAGCAGGAATAAGACCTTTTTTGCTTAAAAATTTAATCCTGAACTCATCAAGATCCTCCGGAGTGGTGGCAATAAAACCATCAATCTCTTTTATATAAGCCTGGACTTTTTCTTTCATTGTTCTATTCTTCAACTATCTCAATTGTCATAGTAACCGGTTGCAGGGGCTTATTTGTCTTATGGTTTGTGTTTACAGATGCAATTGCATCAATCACCTCAAACCCTTCAATCACTTCACCAAAAACCGTATATTCTCCGTCAAGATGAGGTGTTCCTCCAACCGTGGTATATACATCCAGTTCTTCACTTGTAAAATTAAGATTATAGTTAGACGCATACATATTCAGCTCCTGCTCCGAAAGAACTTTTCCCTGAACAATATAAAATTGAGATCCTGACGATGCTTTTTGAGGATTTACCTGATCAGGCATTCTGGCAGCAGCCAAAGCACCCTTTTTATGAAATTTGCCAGGTATAAATTCAGCTGGAACAGTATATCCCGGATCTAAACGGCCATCAGCATTCTGTCCGCCCTGAATCATAAACTGTTTCATTATCCTGTGAAATGGAGAGTTGTTGTACCAGCCCTCATTAATCAATTTCACAAAATTATCCCTGTGCTGGGGTGTTTCATTGTATAACACAGCTGTCATATCACCATAATCAGTATGAATAATAATTTTTACCCGTTTGTCATCTTTCTTATCCTGTGAATATGTTGATGATCCAAAAGAAACAAAAACAATCAATAATAAA
The DNA here is from genome assembly GCA_029933495.1 of Bacteroidales bacterium. Lineage (GTDB taxonomy): Bacteria > Bacteroidota > Bacteroidia > Bacteroidales > JAADJA01 > JAADJA01. Next base: position 6,799 of record JAOZOC010000088.1, on the reverse strand, counting down.
AGAAGTACCTTTTTCATAATTATAAATTTTAAATGATTTGCAAAAGTAGTAAAAGAAATAATAAAGCAAGTGAAAATCTACACAGAACAAACTCCCCTCTGTAAACCATCTTAGAGAAGCAGACAAGAGGAGGTGGCCTGGATAATTGTGCTGACAGGAATGTTTAAAACAGATTGTTTATAAAAATTTTTGTTACAGGTAGTAAAAAAATATAGATTTTTGTCATAACCTTTTTACAATTTAGTTGTATAAACATTAAAGTGCTGGAAAAAAATATTATATGGACATTTCAATATATTTTGAGCCGCTTGAACTACCGGAATTTGATTTTGAAGAATCAACTAAAAATCTAAGATTAGGAGATTTGGTGAGAAGCTATATCGAAAAAGACAGCTTCCCTGATTTGAATGAAGTTGATATAGTAATTCTTGGAGTTAAAGAGGACAGAAAAGCTAAAAATAATAAGGGGTGTGCTTATGCTCCTGACTATATTCGAAATTACTTTTACAGTCTGTTTAAAAGCAATTTCAACCCAAAGATTGCCGACCTTGGGAACCTGAAACAGGGTCATAAACCTGAAGACACATATTTTGCTCTGATGACCGTTGTTTCAGAATTAATAAAAAATAAAATAATCCCTGTAATTATAGGCGGAAGCCAGGATTTAACTTATGCAAATTACAGAGCCTATGAATCACTTGGACAGGTTATAAACATTGTATCTGTTGATTCTGTTTTCGATCTTGGAAAGGCTGAGCAGGAGATGAATTCACACTCATACCTGAGTAAAATAATTCTGCATCAACCCAACTTCCTTTTCAATTATACAAATATCGGTTTTCAATCTTATTTTGTCGATCCCGATGCTACCTCATTAATGACTGATCTCTATTTTGATGTTTACCGTCTTGGAAAAGTCAGAGGTAATCTTCCGGAAACAGAACCACTCATGAGAAACGCAGATATGGTGACAGTTGATGTGTCAGCAATAAGACAATCGGATGCTCCCGGAAATGGAAATGCTTCTCCCAATGGATTTTATGGCGAAGAGGTTTGCCAGTTAATAAAATATGCAGGCCTGAGTGAAAAAATTTCATCAATAGGGTTTTACGAAACAAATCCCAAATACGACAATAATAACCAAACCTCTCACCTTGTTGCTCAGATGATTTGGTTTTTTGTTGAGGGCTTTTACAGCCGCAAAAAAGACCATCCATATAGCGACATTGAAAACTATATCAAATATACCGTCTCGATAAAGGATCATAAGGATAAACTGGTTTTCTACAAGAGTAAAACAAGCGACAGGTGGTGGATGGATGTCCCGGTTAAAGCCAATAATAAAAATATTTACGAAAGACATCATCTGGTTCCCTGCTCTTACAACGATTACGAAACTGCCTGTAACGATGATATTCCCGACAGATGGTGGCAGGCTTATCAGAAATTGATGTAAACTATAATTTCCAAACAATATTGTTAAGCATTAGGTATTAAAAGTTGCCTGCTGATTCGAAAAATTAGTAAAGACGTGCACTGCACAACACATAACTTTTAAAAATATCATAATACTAATTTGAACAACATTCAAAACAAACAGTATTTTGATTAGTTTTGCATATTATAAACATATTATCCCGCCTCAAGAAGCCATTTCCAGACAGGTTTAACCGTAATAGAAAAGTCATCAAAGTAGTAACTGTTTTCTTCATCTTCGGTAAGAATCAAACCCTCTTTTAACCCATATTGCCGCATTGCTTCCATTAACCCATCCAATTCTCTTGATTCTGTACTTTTATCATATAGTGTACGACAAACCTGAATGGCCTGAACAATTTCAATTCCCGATTTAATAATAAAATCACACTCTTTTTTACCGAGATGATAATATATCTCATTCCCTCTTTTCCTTAATTCAATAAGTACTATGTTTTCAAGATATCGTCCATAATCTTCCGAAATCCGGAAAGAGATATTTGACAGAATACCATTGTCAATGCAATAAACTTTTTTTCTGTTCGAAAACTGCTTTTTTAAAGAATAATCGTACCGGTTAACTTCAAAAAACAAATAGGTGTTTTTTAAATACTCAAAATAATTATCTATCAAATTATATGATATGGATAACGAAATTGCTATTTTATTAAAACTCAACGGCTTTCCTATATTTGATAATAAATAGAGTGCAACCTTGTTTATATAATCATAATTTTTCAAATTATACCTTGCCACAATATCCTTGAGAATTATTGTATCGAAATACATTAGTATCTCAGGCCTTTTCAGGTCACTATCCAGTAAAGCAACCTTAGGGAAACCCCCTTCCTTAATATAATCATTAAACACCTTTTTATATTTCAATTTTTTTAATACCAGTTCCGATTTGTCCGGCATCTGCATTTTCCGAAATTGCAGATACTCTTTAAAAGTTAATGGGAAAACCTCAATATCAAGATATCGTCCGCCTAAAGATGTTCCAAACTCTTTGCTTAATAGTTTTGAGGATGAACCTGTTATAAAAAAATGATACTTTTTTAATTCATATCCTGTCAAAACCCATTTTTCCCACTTAGAAACATTTTGGATTTCATCTAAAAAAACATAAGGCACAGGTTTATCATTAACGTACTCCTTATAAGTTTCTATGATCCTGTCCAACAAAGTTGCATTTAACTCACCTGTGAACCGGGGATCTTCAAAATTGACAAAAAGGATTTCGCGTTTATCAATTCCATCATTTATAAGATTATTAATATGACTGACTAACAGGGAAGATTTTCCTGCTCTCCTTATACCTTTTAAAACAATTATTTCTCCCGATCTGCTATAATTGTTCAGTTTTTGTTGATATGAATCTCTTGGAATATATTCAGGCACAGTTTTATCCCAATAATTCCAGTCATTCAGTATCTCAAATATTTTATGTTTTTCCATTAGTCTTTTTGGGCAAAGATACTATTTTTTTCAGTTAACTGAAAATTAATATCTAAATTATTTCAGTTAACTGAAATAATTTTCATTATCCAACTCTGTCAGGATTATCCTTCAGGAAACTATTCCATCCTGAATAGCCTGATTTGTTAGATACTGCACCTTTCTGAAAATAATGACAGACTGCGGCTGCAAGGCCGTCTGTAGCATCAAGCTGTTTCGGGATCTCTTTGATTGTCAATATACTTTTTAACATTGCAGCAACCTGCTCCTTAGAGGCATTTCCATTTCCGGTAATCGATTGTTTAATTTTCTTGGGAGAATATTCAAAAATCGGTACATCTCTGAAAAGTGCTGCAGCCATAGCAACACCCTGGGCGCGGCCAAGCTTCAGCATACTCTGAACATTTTTTCCATAAAAAGGAGCTTCAAGAGCCACCTCATCAGGTTTGTACTCATCAATTAAGGCAAGCACTCTTTCAAAAATCTTTTTAAGCTTTAACGCATGATTATCATATTTTGCTAAATGTATCACACCTAACGTAATAAGTTCCAATGAGTTATTCCTTTTGTGAACAAGCCCGTAACCCATTATTGTGGTTCCGGGGTCAATACCTAATATTATTCTATCTGATTTCAACCTAAATTGTTACTTTTGTATTTGTTAAAAAAATGAAAAAGCATTTTACAAATATACATAAAAATAAAACCTACAACCTTATTGTAAGGATACTAATAATCTTTGCTACCTACTATTTCATTTATGCCCAGATATTTAAGAAAAAAAAGCTTGAAGAAGTATATCTGTTGTTTAATGAAATAATTGACCAGCCTCATATATATTTCTTCCTGACATGGACAATATTATTAATGATAGTTAACTGGGGAATAGAGTCGTTAAAGTGGCAATTCCTGATAGGTAAAATTGAAAAAATATCATTTACGAAAGCATTTGAAGCTGTTCTTGCCGGTGTCTCAGTTGCACTTTTTACACCTAACAGAATAGGAGAGTGGTTTGGAAGAGTATTTATCCTTGATAAAGCAAATCCATGGAAAGGAATAGTAATTACGATGATTGGCAGCTTTGCCCAACTTCTTGTAACTATTATTATTGGCTCACTTAGCCTTCTGATTTACATTCCATTATACTATCGTGATTCTATTTTATTTTCAAACTACCTTTACTTTGGGCTTATTCTAATTGTTGTTGTAATTGTAACCGCCTTAATACTCATTTTTCTTAATATCAAGGCTTTACCCGGTTTTTTTACTGCTTTTTTTGAAAAACGATTTCCTCATTTTTATGAATATATCTCTGTAATATCAGAATATTCGACTTTCGAACTTGTAACGGTACTCATATTAAGCTTCCTCCGCTATTGCATTTTTTCATTGCAGTTTTATATTATTTTAATGCTCTTTTCGGTTAATCTTCCTCTTACTCAAGGCTTTATAATTATTTCATTAGTCTTTTTCATAATGACAGCCATACCAACTGTAACTCTTGCCGAGCTTGGTATTCGCGGTTCAGTCTCAATCTTTTTTATCGGTTCCTATTTTGAAAAATTTGGTTTATTAACCGATAAAATTACCCTGGGAATTGTAGCATCATCTTCTACATTGTGGCTCATTAACCTTGCAATACCTGCTATTATCGGAACTTTTTTTGTGTATAGATTAAAGTTTTTCAGAAGACATAAAAATGATGTATAATCTGCTAACAATATATTTTGCATTAATTTTTCTGTTTGGTGTTTTGTACTTCATTATAATATTCTCATACACAATTGGCTGGTTCAAATTGAAGAGTTTCAAATTAACAAATACAGATTTCAAAACAACATTATCAGTCATTATTCCGGCCAGAAATGAGGAAGAGAACATTCTGAAAATTTTGAATGATTTGAAAAAACAAAAATATTCATCAGATTTATTTGAAGTTATTATTATTGATGACTACTCAACTGATAATACATATAGTACAGTTATTGATTTTATTAAGAAAAATAATATTCCTGCTTTCAAAATAATAAGGCAGAAATCAGATAATATTTCAGACACATACAAGAAAAATGCAATAACAAAAGGGATAGAGGTTTCAAAAGGAGAACTTATTGTAACAACTGATGCCGATTGCAGGGTTCAGCCTGACTGGTTAAAAACAATTGTGGGCTTCTATGAAACAAAAGGTTGCAAAATGATAGTCGGGCCGGTTGCATATTATGATGAATCAACCATTTTTGAAAAGCTGCAGTCACTGGAATTTCTGAGTTTGATTGCTGTTGCTGCCGGGGCCCTGTCAATTGATAAACCAATAATGAGCAACGGAGCAAACCTTGCTTATGAAAAAGAGGCTTTCAAAGATGTAGGTGGCTTTTCCAGAGATAATTTTTCTTCAGGCGATGATGTATTCCTTATGATGAAGTTCCGGAAAGTATTTGGCCCGGGCTCTATCGCCTTCCTGAAAAACAAAAATTCTTTTGTTTATACAAAAGCAAAAAAAACTGTCAAAGAGTTTATTGATCAGCGGGTGCGGTGGGCTTCAAAAAACAGAGGGTTCGATTTAAATATTCTGTTTATCTCCGTTACAGTATATTTTCTCAATCTACTATTATTATCAGGAGTTATAATTTCAATTTTTAACCCAAATATTTTCCCACTGGTTGCTCTTGCATTTGGCATTAAAATACTTATCGACATTCCTATACTGTCAGGTTTTGTTAAATTTGCAAAAAAAACAAGTCTTCTTTTTTATACAATTCCCGTATATATTTTTTATCCTATATATATTGTGATATCGGGAGCCTGGGGAATTACAGGAAATTATAAATGGAAAGACAGGAAAATAAAAAACTAAACTGCTATGATTAAAACAATTGATTACAACGTCATAAAAAGAATTCTTGATGATAAAGACAGAAGGGTGGTCTTTGAAAAAACAAATATTATCCCCGATCATTCAGATCTTAAGAATGAACTTACTGAATACATCGGCTACAATAAAATTTGTAAAAAATCAGTACTTGGTATTGATATGTATCAATATAGTTCTTTAGGTGAATTTGAGCAGGCCCTGATCCCTTTTTTATTCAAAACCCTTTTTGATGCTACAATAAACCTGTGTCTTACAAATCATCCTTTTATCTTTCAGAAATATACAAAAGAAAACATTGAGAAAAATTATATAAGTACAGGTGATGGTGGTTTTCTTATATTTGACAACCCTATTCATTCTCTTTTGTTTGCTGCAAATTTTGCCATCATACTACGTGCATATAATGCCTTTCATTTTTATCCAAAGCTCCGAAAAATTATAAATGGGATAAATATGAGATATGCAATTACTTATGACAAAATATACAAATTTAACTCCAATCATTACGGAAGAGCTATCATAAACAATGCAAGAATTCTGATTAAGGATAATCTTAACCGCTGTTTAATGGACGAATACACTCACACCTGGTTTACAACCAATCTTGACGGTGTAGAAAATCTTCAGATAGCCACACTCGAAGATATTGCCAATATTTATGAATTCAACAAAGAGTACGACAGAAAATACCTTGATCAGCCAGACGAGATTTTTGAGAATGAAACCTCAAGACGATATGGTATTATAAATTCGGATATTTTAAAAATAGGAATGATAAAATCAAAAGAGACCTCACTGAGCATTTACAATCTGCATTTACAAGTTACAATCCGGTTATATAACAATGACAATAAAGAGAAAAACAGGTTAATAACAGTAAGCCTGGGAAACTTAAATACTACAGGAATATAAACCTGACTATCCATAATTAAAGATAATTGGTACTACTGCGAATTTAGTGGAAAACAAGAAAACATGATAAAACAATTACTA
>JAOZOC010000087.1 GCA_029933495.1 Bacteroidales bacterium | reverse complement strand
AAAAACAAGAAAAAAAAGTGCGATAAATTTGTACTTTGTTTTCATAATTTTTTTGTTTAGTGAATATTATTTTTTCTTAAAATTAGAATCTGTTGCGGCAAATATACAGATCTTTTTTCTACTATCCAAATATTATAAAGTAATCAGGGAACAAATCTTATTTTTTTTCGTAAAAAATACCTATTTAAGAATACATTTCATAAATTATTGAATATGAAAGGGAAAATATTACTATTAGGTTTTCTGGTCTCCTTAAGTGGCAGCATATTGGCTCAGGATGCAAAAAGCAGTGACACCAAAGACGATAACAGCCGTATAGCGATCAAGCTTTATAATGAAAGCATTCAGCAATGTGATGACGGACATTACAGTGAGGCACTTTCGATGGTGAATAAAGCCGTTTCGTTTAATCCGGATCTTATACAAGCTGTTTACAACAGGGGTTGTATATTTCTGAAACTTAACAGACCAGACAGAGCAATACGTGATTTTAGTACGGTTATTTCAAAGGATAAAGATTCTAAGGCCTATGTAGGCATGGGAACAGCCTACTTTATGAAGGAGGATTATTTTAAAGCAAATGAAGAGTTTTCCTCAGCAATTGCTACAGACCAAACTTTTGCAGAAGCGTATTATCTCAGGGCGAATGTCCTGATAAAGCAAGGAAAAGATCAGGAGGCTTTAATGGATTTTGATAAAGCCATTTCGTTGAAACCAGATTATGCTCCGGCATATAATGATAGAGGGTTGCTGAAAATGAATATGCAAGATTATTCAGGAGCTTTAAGTGATTTAATAAAAGCTACAACACTTGACCCATCTATGGCATTTGCATTTAATAACCTTGGTAAAATGCACGAAAATGCAGGGGATAAAGAGACAGCCCTCGAAGATTACACTGCTGCCATTAAAGTAGATGTGAAATTTGCAGATGCCCTTAATAACCGCGGAAGATTAAAATATGAAATGGGTGATTATGAGGGAGCCGTCAAGGATTACACAAAAGCAACCAATCTTAATTCATCCTTTGCATATGCATATAATAATCGGGGAAATGCAAAATATATGATGGGTGATTTTAGTGGTGCAATTGAAGATTTTTCAACAGCTATAAGCATTGATCCTGGTTATGGGGAAGCCTATCTGAACAGGGGAAATACAAAAGAGATGCGAAGGGATGTGGCAGGTGCTTGCAGAGACTGGAATAAAGCAGCTTCTCTTGGTGTTGCAGCAGCTGAGAATTATGCGACAAATCAATGTAGTAAATAATAAAAAGAATATAACGATGTCAAAAAGGATATTTTATATAAGTGTCATATTTGTATTGCTAACAGGGATGAAAAATCTGTCGGGACAGAGTGTCGGCTTTACAAAGTTCAATTTTCCTAATAACCGGTTGGAGCTTAGTAATGCCCTTGCCCAGATAAGTCAGGGAGATAAGTATTATGAAATAGGGCCCGGTATGTATCATCTTGCTATCGACAGTTATATAAAAGCATACAATTTTAACTCAAATAACGCATTATTAAATTATAAAATTGGCAGGTGCTATTTGTTTGATAATGATAAAACTAATGCAATTAAATATTTGGAGAAAGCCTATAACCTCGACCCACGAATTAGCCTTGATATGGAATATAATGATGTCAACTATCTTCTGGCAAAGGCATATCATCTGAATTATCAGTTTAATGAGGCAGTAGAAAAATATCAGGAGCATAAAAATGCTTTAACACCTGAACAACTTGCAAAAGATAAAAAGTCAATTGATAAGAATATTCAAGAGTGTCTGAAAGCCAGAGAGCTGGTTGCAAAACCTGTCAGGGTTTTCATAGACAATATGGGTGAGGTTATAAATTCTGCATATCCTGATTATAGACCATTAGTGGTTCCTGAGGAAGATATGATTATGTTCACTTCAGCAAGGGAGAGCACAACAGGTGGCAGAAGAGATGATGACTCTTTCTATTTTGAGGATGTTTTTGCCACTTATTATGAGGATGGCAGATGGACTATTCCTGAAAACGACTTTGGGATAAACAGCACGAATCATGAAGCGACTGCTGGAATATCATCGGATGGAACGGTTATTTATATTTACCGGTCAGCGGGTGGAAATGTTCTGTACGAAAGCAGGCTTGAAAATGATGCATACGGAATGCCACGAAAACTCCCGACAATTATCAATGACGGGCTGAAACAGACATCGGCGGCACTCACTTTTGATAAAAGGACACTATATTTTACAACCAAACGTGAGGATGGATTTGGCGGTATTGATATATATTACAGCAAGAAAGATGCTAAGGATAAATGGACTCAGCCTGTCAATATCGGGGCTACAATAAATACTCCTTATGATGAAGAGGGTGTATTTATATCCACTGACGGTAATACTCTTTATTTTAGCTCAAAAGGACATATTACAATGGGCGGGTTTGATATTTTTAAGTCGGAAAAAGTTGATGGTGAATGGACAAATCCGGTTAATCTGGGATATCCTATAAATACACCTGACAACGATGTCTTTTTTACAATGGCAGCTAATGGTCAACGTGGTTATTACTCTTCAAAGAAAAAGGATGGCTATGGTGGCCAGGATCTCTATATGATTACCTTTCTTGGTGAAGTAAAGCCTCTGGTAAATAATGTTAATGGACTCTCGTCAGCAATATCTGAAAATCCTGTTGTTGCAGTTTATTCTGAGGCGAAAATCGAAATGAATATTATATTTTCGGGTGTAATCCTTGATGAAGAGACGCTTGATCCTTTGCAGGCTACCATTGAAATTACCGATTTATCCAAAAATGAGTTGATAGCAAGTTTTGAATCCAACAGCGAAACCGGGCAATATCTGTTGTCCCTTGAACCGGGAATTAATTACTCAATAACTGTTACAAAAAAAGGTTATCTGTTTTATTCTGAAAATTTTGATATCCCAAAAAATGCTGTTATCCGGAAAGTGAGAAAAGATATTTTATTGGGGGAAGTTTCCGTCGGGTCAAAAATTGTATTGAATAATATCTTTTTTGATTTTAATGAAGCTACGCTGCGTCCGGAATCTGTATCCGAACTCGACAGGCTTTACAAGCTGATGTATGAAACACCGACATTGAGAATAGAAATCTCAGGTCACACTGATAATGTGGGTTCCAAATCATACAATAAAAGACTCTCAGAGAAAAGAGCAAAGTCAGTGGTTGATTATCTTGTTGACAAAGGTATTGATAAAAGCAGACTTGCTTTTGCAGGATATGGTTTTGCACAGCCAATAGCCTCAAACGACACTCCTATGGGAAGACAGAAGAACAGAAGAACAGAATTTAAAGTTCTTGAGAAATAAAAAACCCTTCCTACACGGGGAAGGGCTAATTTCCAAATACATCTGATAATTGTTATTTGGAAGAACTAAAATTCTTTTTTAATGGTTTCAAGCCATTCTTCTATTCTTGATTCTGTCAGTTCATCCTGATTATCCTCATCAAGTGCCAGTCCGAAAAACATTTCGCCTTTTGCACCTTCTGATTCAGTATAATTGTAACCATCGGTTGGCCATTCACCTGCTAATTTGGCACCTCTTTTTTCAAACTCCTCTTTGAATACTCCAAGTCCGTCAACAAAATGATGGGGATACAAAATCTGATCACCTAACCCAAAAGTCGCAATCGTCTTATTACTGAAATCTATATCGTCAAGCATCTTGAAGAAATCGTGCCATTTATTTGAGTCGTCAGCATCTTCCCAAACGTGCGAGCCGACAGTAGAGCCGCCAACTATCCAGTTGTCATATCCCGTTAGCATCTCCTTATCAACGGAATCTATTGGGTAAACGTCGAGTTCGCCGTCATTAAATTTATTTTTAAAAATCCCTGTAACTCCTTCGACATTACCACTTTTTGGCCAGTACAATAATATTGTTTTCTTCATTATAATGAAACTTTATTAAGTTAATATCAGAGCACAAAAATACTATTTTTCTTCAAAACAATAATAAAAGTTTTTAACTGGTATTTTATGATATTGTGATTTTGGTTGTTAAATTTTAGTAATGTATCTATTTCTTCCCGTCGTAAGCCCATTTAAGATAGATTGAGCCCCACGTGAAACCGCCACCGAAGGCAGAAAGAATGATATTGTCTCCTTTTTTCAACTGGTCCTCCCATTCGTACAGGCACATCGGAATCGTCCCGTTGGTGGTGTTACCGTACTTTTGAATATTTATCATCACCTTCTCTTTTTCAAGGCCCATTCTGCGTGCAGTGGCTTCGATAATACGGAGGTTTGCCTGATGGGGAACAAGCCAGGCTATATCTTTTGATTCGAGATTATTTTTCTCCATTATTTCAACAGCAACATCGGCCATATTCGTAACGGCAAACTTAAATACCGCCTGACCTTCCTGGTAAACAAAATGTTCACGATTAGCAACTGTCTCCATTGATGCCGGTTTAACAGAACCACCGGCTTTCTGATGCAAGTGAACTCTTCCCGAACCGTCAACCTTTAAAATGGAATCCTGAATACCATTACCATCTTGGGAGGGTTCCAGCATAACTGCACCGGCAGCATCACCAAAGATAATGCAGGTTGTCCTGTCAGTATAATCCACCACAGATGACATCTTATCGCCACCTATTACCAGTACCTTCTTATAACCTCCTGATTCAATATATTTTGATGCAACATCAAGTGCATAAATAAATCCGGAACATGCTGCATTTACATCAAAACTGAAAGCATTTTTTATTCCGACTTTATCACTAATAATATTTGCAGTAGCCGGATAAACCATATCCGGTGTTACAGTCGCACAAATAACCAAATCAATTTCATCAGGAGAAGTGTTTGTCTTTTTAAGCAGTCCCTTAACGGCTTCAACAGCCATATCGGAAGTGCCAAGTCCTTCACCTTTTAAAATATGTCTTTCCTTTATACCGGTTCTTGTGGTTATCCATTCATCGGTTGTATCGACTAAAGTGGCAAGCTCATTATTTGTGAGAATATAGTCGGGACTATACGCCTGGATTCCAGTGATCGCTGCTTTAATACTTGACATAGATTGAAAAGCTATACATAAGAGGAATTTATCCCAGATTACTCAGCTACTACCTTTGAGTACACAAGCTTACCTTTATAATAGAGGTCGCCATCAACAAAATATCCTCTGTGATATTGGTGAACCTCACCAGTTGTCTGGCAAGTAGCAAGTGTTGGAGCGGTTGCTTTGTAATGGGTTCTCCTTTTGTCTCTTCTTTGCTTTGATATTTTTCTTTTAGGATGTGCCATTTTAATTTGTATTTATATTATTAATCTAATTTTATATTTTTCAGTTTTTCCCATCTGGGATCAATTTTATGCTTTTCGCTATGTTCTTCAAGCTTTTTAAGTGCCTCAACATTGCATAAGCTAACTCCGTTCTCATCATCTTCATGCACATGCCTGATCGGCATTGCAAGTGTGATGTATTCATTAATTAGCTTGCTTATGTCAAGCTGATATTCCGAGCCGGAAATAATAAGTATTTCATCCGTCTCTTCATCCTTGTTTTCCCCAAATTTTACATAAAGAGTTTCATCAATGTCAACGGGATAGTCCAAATCTTCAAGACACCGGTCGCACTGTACAACAACATTTCCCTTTATTGAAAAATGAAGGATGATCATTCTTTCTTGTTTTTCAAGGCTAAGGCCTGCAATTAAGTTGCCTTTGCTGAACTCAGAATATTCAATTTCTTCAAAGAACTTATCGTTTATGTCAAAAGTGTACTTATGAATCCCGATACTTAGCCCCTTAAAAGGGATAAAAAAATCTTTCAACGTCTTCAATTACAGGTACTTTAAATTAAAATCCAATCAATAAAACCCGGGCTTTAAAATTTGGGGTGCAAAAGTAGGAATAATATTTTGATTAACAAACAATCAATAAAATAATAATTTTTTACAAGGCTGTGTAATTGTATTATTTCTATTTTTGAAATATGGAAAAACTCAATTTACCAGAATACGATTTCAGAATAAGAAAGAGTGAGCAAAAGCTTGAGATTTTTGATGCATTCAGGAAGAAATTTGTATCTCTTACTCCCGAAGAGTGGGTAAGACAGAGTTTTCTGATGTATCTGGTTAATGAAAAGGACTATCCTGCTTCTTTAATTGCTGTTGAGGCTGGTTTAAAACTTTATAATCGCATTAAACGCACCGACATTGTGGTTTACAGTAATTTGGCTAAACCGGTTTTAATTGTTGAATGCAAAGCTCCGGAAGTTACAATTAGTCAGAAAGTATTCGATCAGATTGCAAGGTATAATATGGCTCTGAAGGTTAAATATTTGATTGTAACTAATGGACTTAATCACTATTGTTGCTATCTTGATTATGAAAATAACTCTATTAAATATTTAGAAGAGATACCCGGTTATAAAAATTTATTGACAAATATCAAATAATTTAGTACTTTTATAAACTTCAAATATCAATAAAAGTCAGAACAATGAAAAATAGTATCATAACAATTGCAACATTAACATACTCAAGAGCTTTACTCATACATAGCATGCTCGAAAGTGAAGGAATAGGCTGTTTTCTTTCGAACAAAAATCTTATTCAGGCAGATGTAGCTGCTGGCGTGGAGGTCAGGGTTGCAGAAAAAGATGCTGAAAAAGCCCTTCGTATTGTTGACGAGATGAAAGATGCTTTCGGTACAGGGAAGCAAAAGTCACTTGAAAGATTAAAAAGCGTCAGGCGGATACTGGTTCCTGTTGATTTTTCTGAGACATCAATAAATGCATGTTACTACGCTATCGGAATGGCACAGAAACTGAAGGCTGAAGTAAAGTTGTTATATGCCTATTTCAACCCGGTAATGACTGCTGAGCCTTATGACGAAACCTATTCTTACCAAATAGGGCTTGAAAGGCTGGTGTTTAATCTTGAAAATGAGGCAAGAAAGCAGATAAAAGAGTTGATAAAAGATTTGAAAAGCCATATTGAAAAGGAAGGTCTTACACCAGTAAAAATAACCTATGAACTTGATAGGGGAGTTCCAGACGACGCTATACTTGACTATTGCAAGGAGTATAAGCCTGGAATGATAGTGATTGGATCGAGCGGTATGGGAGGCAAAATTAGTGATATAATCGGAAGTGTAACAAAAAGGGTTATTCGAAAAGCTACAATTCCTGTTCTCGCTGTTCCCGGAAAATCAAAATATACTGGAGTGAAATACGGTGGGAATGTACTTTATGCAACAAATTTCAGTGATTCGGATTATAAATCAATCCGCATGTTACTATCGTATGTGAAGCCGTTTGAGATGAAAGTTCACGTTGTCCATATTGCCGAGAATCCTGATGAGCCTTTGGTTAAAGCCAAAATGGATGAATTGAAAAGGTTTTTTGCCGGGGAGAATGAGGAGCTGAAAATGACATTTTATATTGATGAGCACAATGATGTCCTTGCAGGATTGGATGAGTATGTTGAAGATGCGGGAATCAACCTGTTGGCACTTACAACATATAAAAGAGGAATGATTGAGAGACTTTTTAATCCGAGCCTGGCACGTCAGATGTTGTTTCATTCAAGTATTCCATTGCTTGTGTTTCATTCGTAAATAGTTGGGTAAAAGGCATCTTTAATATGTTTGATAGTTTCCATACCCTGCTCAATAATTATTGAGATTATATCAAATCTGATTTCTGAGTCTATCTCTTTTTGATTGACATATTTGTCGGCAGCCCTGACAAGAAATTTTTCTTTTCGCTCGGTCACAGCTTCTTCTGGTTCTCCGAAAAAGTCAGTACTACGGGTTTTAACTTCAACTATTACAAGAGTTTTGTCATCATAAGCTATAATATCAATTTCGTCCCTTCCTGTACGCCAGTTGCGCTCAATAATACGATAACCTTTGATCATAAGAAATCTTGAAGCAATATCTTCACCTTTTTTCCCGAGAATGTTGTGTTTAGCCATTGAAAGGTAATTTGAATAATCTGGTATCGGCAAAGATAGTAAATTATGTCAAGTTTCCTGAAGACTGTTGTTTGCTTATGGGGAGTAACAAATTAAGAGATTTGCAACTATTTTTTTATTTCAGAAAAAGGTACTTTTTTAACTTAAAAATAGCAACAAAGGAATTTCTGTAAATAAAATGCAAAGTGCCATTTTTGGCTCCAAATGAACCGGCCCATTCCGATATTCTTATTGTGGTATCGGTTTATTTTATATTTTTGACACCGAAAAATTCTAACTGATGAAAAAGATCCAACTTCACTGGCAAATCCTGATTGCACTGGTACTCGGGGTTTTATTCGGGCTTTACTTCGCCGACTATGTTTATTACATAAGTTGGATGGGCGACGTTTTCCTTCGGGGTCTCCGGATGGTTATAGTCCCGCTAATCCTTACATCCATAATATCGGGTGTAGCTAATATCGGAAACGCTGAAAATCTTGGCAGGTTAGGATTGAAGACAATGGGCTATTATGTTACGACAAGTATTATTGCCATTCTGACAGGGCTGTTTTTTGTTAATGTTCTGAAACCAGGTGTTGGTGTTGACCTTGGGTTTTCGCAAGAGGTTGAAGGAATTGCAGATTCAAGCCGCTCACTTGGTGAAACCCTGCTGAATATTATTCCAACCAATATTTTTGATGCCTTTTCAACCGGCAGTATGTTGTCGGTAATATTCTTTTCAATTCTTTTCGGGTTCTTTATAACCAAAGCAGATAACAAACCAAGGAAAACAATGACCGACTTCTTTAATGCATCCTTTGATGTGATGATGAAGATTACGATGTTTATTATAAAATTTACTCCTTATGGAGTTTTTGGGATAGTTGCCTTACAGGTAAGTAATTCATCCGATTTTGGTGCTTTAGTGCAAAGAATGGGAATATATATGCTGACCGTAATACTTGCCCTTTTGGTCCATTTTGTTATTTCATTGCCATTATTAACGCGGTTTCTGGGACGAGTCAATCCGCTGAAACATTTCAGAGCAGTTTCAACGCCTCTGTTAACAGCTTTTTCCACATCCTCATCAAGCGCAACGTTGCCATTAACTATGACTGCTGTTGAGAAAAATGATGGTGTTTCAAATAAGATAACCAGCTTCACACTTCCTCTCGGTGCAACAATTAATATGGATGGAACTGCACTATACGAATGTGTTGCTGCTATTTTTATTGCTCAGGCTTATGGTGTTGATTTAACTTTCTTTCAACAGATAATAGTTGTCATAACAGCATTACTTGCATCCATCGGTGCAGCAGGGATTCCAATGGCAGGCATGGTTATGATAACCGTAATTTTAACAGCAGTAGGCTTACCCCTTGAAGGAATAGGACTGATACTTGCAGTTGATAGAATTCTTGATATGTTCCGTACAGCAACCAATGTATGGAGCGATAGTTGCGGAGCAGTAATAATTGCAAAATCGGAGGGGGAGCAGTTGAAGGTTTGAGATACCTAATGGTACTACTGCGAATTTAGTGGAAAACAAGAAAACATTATAAAACAATTACTATTATAATGCTTCGATGATTGAATGCTTCAATGCGTGAATAAAAAAACATAGTTGTAAATAGCACATTGTCATTACTTTGCACAATTCAAACATTCAAGCATTCTTGCATTGAAGCATTCTCGCATTACCATAAGGTTATTTTAAATAGACTGAAAAATAATATTTACCCACTAAAATGGTAGTAGAACCATTGAAAAGACCAATAAATATGTTACTATTTAGATAAATTGTTATACTATTGCATCAAAATTGTGAATATGTTGAAATTTCTTAAAAAAGCGTATCCTTTTAACAACGATTTAAAACACAATGCTAAAGTTGTATTTTTTATCAGCGTTATTGTTGGTGGCTTTTTATTCTTTTTTGAACCATTTAATTTTAACGAATTCAGTTATAACG
>JAOZOC010000601.1 GCA_029933495.1 Bacteroidales bacterium | reverse complement strand
AAGAGATTGTCTTTCTTGTGGTTATTTTTAGTATTTGTCATTTTATTTATGCGATGATTTTTTTACTTGGCGAATGTGCCCTAATGGTCCGCAAATATGGCATGTAGCAGTTTCTTTACAGGATTTTTTGATACCCGTATGTTTATTTCACTACTCATTTGTCTTGATAGCACTAAAGCGGCTATGGGCTATTATTTGCTGTTAGGGCATGTTATTATTATGTCTTTTCGTTTAATCAAAAAATTCTCAAATCATTAATTGACTCTTCATGTCCTACTCACAAATCTCAAAACCATTAAAATCATCTGGAAAGTTCAAAGTTTGAATAGTTGTTCCAGATGGTGGAAAAGGCAAAGTCCAGACACAAATTTTATCAAACGGAAATTCACCATAATTATCCAAAAATTTAATCTTATTATTTTCTGATATATCAAGTACTGTCATTGGATTATCACCAAACCTTACCAAATTTAACTCAGGGTTATTCGAAAAGTCAATTTCGTAAACAGGATTTCCAGCAAAACTTATTGATTTCAATTTTAAGTTATTTGAGAGGTCAATGGTACTGATCAGGTTATCCCTAAAGAGTAATAATTCCAGGTTTTTTAAACCATTTATATTTAAAGAGTCAATATAATTATGTTTGCAAAAAAGCTTTTCCAGATTGACATTCTTTGAAAGATTAATAGAAGTTAGTTTATTATTGTTACAGCGTAAATTCTTTAGTCGCAAGTTCACAGATAAATCAATCATAGTTAGTTTGTTTTCTGAACAATCTAATTCTGTCAAGTTTTTCAAATTTGAAACATCAAGGTTTATTAAGGAATTACCATAACAATGAAGTATGGAAATTGAACTGCTGCTGATTGATAAGGAATCTAAATTACAACCACTGATATTCAATTGTTTTAAATTAGTAAAGTGCTCTATCCCCTCGAAGCTTTGGATATTTGAACTGCAAATACTAAGTTCAGTAGGCCTGATGGCTTCCCCGTCACATATTTCCCCATCTCCATCTTTATCAATGTATTCTTCTACTCCATTACTATTAAAAAATCTTGATGTAACCAGTGCTTTTTTTAAGGCAGTATCAGGTAAATGGATGTTATAGTTGCATTTGATATTATCCTTTTTTCTGCAACCATATTGCAGCATCAGCGAAATAACTACTATTAAGAAAACAATTTTATTGAATGATTTCATTTTTAAACGATGGTTCATTTTTTGATTTTTAATATGCCCTAACGTCTTAGAATTGTATTAATCGTCACCTCACAAAGCAGCAAAGTTACGAAAAAAATAAATTAAAAAAGACAGTTTTAAGGAATGGCTAAATAATATTTTGAGTAATGCCAGCTTTAAATGTAAAGTAGTCATAACCTGAATAAACCCATACGGGCAAGCTCAGAAAAGACAAATTTCAAAACTTGTCCGTATGGATGCGCGTTTCAGTATAAAATCGGGATGACCAACTGATGTTTTCAGTTACGAGTTATGGGTTAAAAGTTATGCGTTGAGCTTGCGCAACAAGTGCCCACAACGCATAACTCATAACTTTTTCAACAAATAACCTTCCTGATGCGACAACATATTTTTAATACTAACAACACATTGGTAAAAGTCACAACCTAAGAGCCTGTTTACTTCTTCCCGTTTTCCTCTTTCGGAAGTCCAAGCAATTCGGGTATTGACGGGAACACACGCTCGAACAGTTTTCCCTTACTACCACTAAACTTGCTTTCCGGTATTAAGGAAGAAACAACTATAAACTGATTCACTGAATCAGCAGGAAAAGCTTTTATCTCAACAGGAGTAAAATTGTTTCCTTCAATTTTAACAGTATATCCAGGTGTTGAACTTTTCGGCTTCACGTCATCAATAAATGTTGAGCCAGTTACACGGCACAGTTTTGAAACATAGGCCATTGTTTTTGCAGAGTCAGTAGGCTGAGCATTTAACAACCATTTTGCACCTTGCTTTTGTAGAGTGTAGCTTCCTTCAGGATAACCCAGAGTTATCTTTGTTATATCCTCATTTCTTAGCAGACTAAGTGTTTTGCTTCTGTAACCGTCAACTTTTGCAGGGATACTCATCTTTATGAATCCATCCACTACATAAACATTATCCCCATCAGCCGGCCTGACACAAGTTGACATTTTCCCTCTGTTTTGCTGCGTCTGCTGTCCCTTAGGCTGGGTATATGAAAACTTACCGATATAAATATCAGCAACAACATCACTACCATCATAAAATCTCACTCTTGTTCCGGTAGAGTCAGAAACCTGCAATTCATCCCATTTTGATTTATTCGTTGCAACTACCCTTTCTGTTCTCATTTTCAAAAGTTCGGTAAATATCTGGTTTGCAGCATGAATATCAGGTTTATATGATTTTCCTCCCGATTCAAGTTTCCACTCCTGCCCTGTTCTGGTGAAGATTATATCATCGCCGGAGCCAATTTTTGGAGTAACTACAATTTTTGTAACCTCAGAAGTGTCAACTGTAACAAGTTCACTTTTAAAAGATCTCTCCTTGTCACCGCCAAGTGTTGAAATAA
>JAOZOC010000086.1 GCA_029933495.1 Bacteroidales bacterium | reverse complement strand
TAAGTGGCACCCATGAGACCGAAATGGGTGGCATGCATAGACCGAAATAACCAAGTTGTTCAGCTAAAAGAAGCTCGTAAATCAGTCATCCAGACTGTTAATAAAACAATGGTTTATACCTATTTTGAAATTGGAAAAATCATTATCGAAGAGGAACAACAAGGAAGAGAAAGAGCTGTTTACGGAAAAAAGACTCTTAAAGGACTTTCTGAAAAATTAAGGAAAGAATTTGGGAAAGGTTTTTCTGTTGATAATTTAGAAAATATGCGTAGGTTTTATTTAAGCTATTCAATATCCGAAACAGTGTCTCGGATATTGAACAATGAGAAAACCGAAACAGTGTCTCGGAATTTTGATAACCTTGATTTTCAATTAAGTTGGTCACATTATCTTTTTCTTATCAAAATAGACGATTCAGATGAAAGGAAATTTTATGAGATTGAAGCGATAAATAATAGTTGGAGTGTCAGAGAATTGCAAAGACAATTTAATTCTGCACTCTTTGAAAGATTAGTTTTGAGCAGAGACAAAAGAGAAATAAGAAAACTTTCTAAAAAAGGGCTAATTATTGAAAACCCAACAGATACAGTAAAAGACCCATATATACTTGAATTTCTTGGATTGCCGGAAGAAAGTAAATACTCAGAAACGGAATTAGAACAAAAAATCATAGACAAATTAGAACACTTTTTACTTGAACTAGGAAAAGGATTTGCATTTGTTGGAAGACAAGTAAGATTTACATATAAGGAAAAACACTTTAGAGTAGATTTAGTTTTTTACAACAGGATATTGCAATGCTTTGTGCTAATAGATCTAAAAATTGGTGAAATATCACATCAAGATTTAGGACAAATGCAAATGTATGTAAACTATTTTGACAGGAAAGTAAAACTTGAATACGAAAACTCAAGCATTGGAATTGTTTTATGCAGGACAAAAGATGATGCATTAGTAGAAATGACATTACCCGAAAATAATGAGCAGATATTTGCAAGTAAATATTTGACAGTATTACCAAGTAAAGAAGAATTGAAGAAACTAATTGAAAATAAAAATGAAGATTAACAACAAACTGCTCAGCCTCCGGTAGCGGGCTAAATCCAGGAATATTTTTATGGGAAATTAATAATAGGGTTAATGTTGCAATTTCTGTCTATGCATGCCACCCATTTTGGTTTATCAGTGCATTGTAGCCTAATCGAAAACGGGCGGGATTAAGTCATTCTATGGTCTTTCAATACTATTTATTGGGTGGGAGAGTTCTTTTGAGAAGCCAATGATTGGCAGGTTCTTGCAATTTTCGGATTATATCACTGACATATTTTTATTTCTATCTACATAATTACCTGATTTTCCAGCTTTTTCCCAGCTTTTGGACAATAACACTCTCTCTCCTGCTTTCACAAGAGTTTTAATTGTCAAAATAATATTTTGATGTAATTTAGCGGAATGGTTATTAACAGGGCTTCTTTAAAACGATTTGCCGGGCAATTATCTCCATATCTGATATTGCTGGTTCTTGCCATTTTTGGGTATTGGCAGATTTCGTTGCTTGAGCATCCATTAAAATGGGATCTTATTGATCAGGCTTATCCCTGGAAATTTTTTATTGGTGAGTCGTTGCAAAATCATGTTCTCCCACTCTGGAATCCATACCAGCATTGCGGCTATCCTATCCACGCCGATCCTCAGAGTTCTGCGCTCTATCCGATAGTTTGGTTTTTTGGGTATATTTGGGGATACAGTATATATGTGTTGTCAATAGATTTTACATTGCATATTTTTCTTGCCGGAGTGGGGATGTTCACCCTTGGGAAAACCCTCAATTTTCAGCGGAATGTTGCATTGATAATTGGGATAGCGTATATGTTTAGTGGATTTTTTGTTGGAAATGCCCAGCATTTTATGTGGATCATCAGTGCTACCTGGCTGCCTTATGTAATTAGTTCCTATATCAGACTGTCGATAAAACGTACCCTCAGGCAGGCGATAATATTTAGCCTTTTTATGTTTATGCTTATTACCGGGGGTTATCCTGCTTTTACAATGGTACTGCTTTATTTCCTGATTATCCTTTTTATTTTCTATTCGGTTGTAATTGGCAGAGATGAAGGGAAGAAGGCTTTTTTCTCATTTATAAAATACAATGCTGCCGCACTTGTTCTTACAATCCTCACATCCGCTGTGATGCTGATCTCTGTTTTTAAGCTTATGCCTTATATGAGAAGGAGTGGAGGCCTCTCTCTTGAAGATGTTTTATATGGTCCCTTTTCAGTTAAAAGTCTGATATCGTTAATCATTCCTTTTGGAGCCGTAAATCATGATTTGTCATCATACGGTACTGATATGTCGATGGCCAATGGCTATTTCGGAATTATTCTTTTTGTGTTTTTTGTTGCCGCACTATTTATCAGGAAATCTGCAATAGTTAAACTGTTTCTCTACTGGGGATTGTTTATGCTTGCAGCTTCTCTTGGTGATTTTACACCTGTCAGAGGGCTTCTTTATAACTATTTGCCTTTCTTTAGCTTATTCCGGTTTCCATCACTGCTCAGAATTTTTGTCATAATCAGTTTTGTGGTTGTTGCTGGCTCTGCTCTGAATAATTTTATCACCTTTAGTAATACCAGAACTGTTAACCTTTCAATTTTGGCTGTTGCTCTCCTGATAATAATAGTTGCCGGAATAAATATTGCCGGACAATATATCGATCTCGGTGGTTTTTTGAAAAACGGTGGTCTGTTCTCCTTCTCTGAAACTTCGGCTTTGGCAAGGCAGATATTTTTTCAGGCTGTTGTACAATTGATATTTCTTGGGTTATTACTCCTGATAATCAATAAATACAGTAGTTCGAAGAGACTTGCAACTGCTATTGTAATTTTGATAGTAGCAGATATGATTTTTGCACTTCAGCTGAATGCGCCATACACGGTTTATAATGATAAAGTTTCTCAAAAGCAGATTAATGAAAAGACAAGGCTTCTGCCAAAGGGTTTCCCTGTTCCTGCAATGACACCTGTAATAGAGAGCCGTGACAGGGCGTTGCTCTCTTTTACACCTTTGTGGAAAAATCTGAATATTTTCCATAAGCAGCTTGCCTGGGATGGGTATAATCCTCTTCATCTGAAGGACTATGAGATTCTGGAAGATTCATTGCCCGGATTGCTAAAATCGGTTATCAAAAATCCTCCGGCCTTTTTTGCTGAAATGGTTTTGCCTTTTGATTCGTTGTCAGCTGATTTGGAAACGGGCAGCATAAAAATAGGGAATATTTATCTGAAACCGGATGCTTTCAAAAGGATAAATTATATTGTCCAGGGAGCAGGAACGAGTGCTGTCAGATTTATATCCTTTTCACCTGTAATGGCAAAGTTTGAAGTTGAGACAGACCGGAACAGGATATTTGTGTATCTGCAAAATTATTATTACGGATGGAGAGCTATTGTTGATAGTGAGGAGAGTTCTGTTCTTGAAGCAGACGGGACTTTTCTCGGAGTTGAAGTTCCGAATGGCTCACATACTGTGCAATTTGAGTACAAACCGACTCTGGTTATCTCCGGCTTCTGGTTTTCATTATTTTTCATTCTCATTTCAATAGTTTATCTGATATTTGCTGCGAAAAAAAGATGATAAAGACAACAATCATAGAAAATAAGCTTAACAGCCTGAATAGTAAATCTTGGGGAATGGTTTTAGCAGTTGTTGTTACTTTGAATCTAATTATAAGGTTTCTGGCACTCCCAACCGAAAGTATCTACGGAGATGAAGGATTTACTATATTCTTTTCCCAACAAACTCCCCAACTACTTTTTGACAGGTTGATGTACGACAGAAATCCTCCTCTCTATTTTTTTATGCTTCATTACTGGATTAAGGTTTTTGGTATTGGCTCATTTTATTTGAAGGGACTTTCGGCATTAATAAGTACCGGAACTGCATTTTTCCTTTTTAAGCTATCGGACAGGTATCTCAATAGGCTGAGTGCCATTATAGTCTCGATACTTTTTCTCTTTTCTGAGGTTCAGATGATGATTTCGCACGAACTCAGAGCTTTTGCTCTCGTCGGATTTCTTACAGCCCTGTCGTTCTATCTGTTTTTAAATACGTTAAAGAGGGAGAAGAAGTGGAGCCTGGCCGGGCTTGCTATTGTTAATGTGCTACTGATGTTTACCCATTATATTGCTGTATTTGTTCCGGTTGTTGAGTTTATTGCCGCCCTTCTGTTTTTTAAGTCCGCAAAGAAAGGGTTTAAATATCTTATTATTAGTTTTGTTATAAGTGTCGTTTTGTATTTGCCCTGGGCAAGGATTGTTTTTGAGAATATTCCTGAAGCCGGGACGTTCTGGCTTGCTATTCCCGGGCTGCATGAATTGCGTTATATCTTTGAAAAGTTTTCGGTGAATATGACCTTTTTAAAAATTCATACCGCTTTAATAGCTGGATTTGGATTTCTTGTAATATTTGATAGGGAAAGAAGATTTCTTTCTGAAAAATTTGATGTTAAGATATTCATACGTCTTCTTTTGTGGTATATATTGCCGGTTATTGGTGATTTTTTGATTGCACAGTTTACACCGGTTTTCAGATTGCGTTATGTGCTGTTTTCTTCTCTCGGGTTTTACCTTTTGCTTGCTTATATCGTTAGTTCACTTAGAATAAATATTTTAGTTGAATTAGCATTGATACTTGTGATACTATATATTCCGTTCAGGTCATTTCGGGTGTATCAGGATGTGTCAGAAAACTGGAAGAAGGTGGTCCCTGAAGTGATGAAATTGCAGTCGGAAAACAATATTGTACTTATTTCTGCATGGTATAAGTTCAGAGACTTTACATATTATTATAATCGTGATTACTTCAGCGATTATGAGAACACCATAAGCCATCTTGGTGATGATGACATATACTGTATGAATGATAGCAGTGGTTTTAGAATGATTGATTATAGCAAGGCTCCACGTATCATTCTTGTCAGTAGTCATGCTCAGATTGTTGATTCTGAAAATACGATAGCTGAATTTTTACAGAGTCATAGATATAAGCTTTGTGATGAGTTTAGTGTTCCGGGAATCGAGGTTGCTGTTTATAATCAGGAGTTCTTATCTTGTGATTCGCTCATTGCCATTAAGCAGATAAGTGAGTTGCAGGATAAATGTACAGAATGGAAAAAGAGTGTTTTTCTTGACGTTCAGACAAATGACACAGTAACATCTTATTTCAATAATATGGAATATGATTCGGTTTGCGGTATCCCTGAGAATATCTTAAATCTGAAAGCGTATTCTGGTTTTTCTTCGTGTCTTGTTAATGATAGTATGCCTTATAGTTCTACTTTCAAGGCAAATCTCTTTGATATCCCTGCTTTACATTCCATTAAGGTATCGTTAAATGTGTTGACCAACGTGAATAGCAAGGCTGCCCTGGTTATTTCAATTGATCGAGGCAATAAATCCTTATTCAGGGATGTGTATTATTTTGCAGGAGATGCAGTTGCAGAAAACGAATGGTTTGAGGTAAAGAAATCCGTTAAAATAACGGAGATAAAAGATAAAGAAGCTGTGCTGAAAGTCTATGTATGGAATCCTTCCGGTGTTGATGCCTTTGTTGATGATATTGAAGTACAGATAAGGTAGCAGAACGGGGCTTTTATCAGATATCCTGAATTGGGCCAATAAATTCCTGACTGATATCAATGTTGTAAACATCACAAAAGCTTTTTTTAAGTTTTTCTTTAACCTCTTCAATATCAACTTTTCGTCCCAGCTCTTTTTCAAGTGATGTTACTCCTTTGTCAGTGAATCCGCACGGATTGATATATTGATAGTAGGTTAGGTCTGTGTTGACATTAAGCGCAAAACCATGCATTGTTACACCTTTTGTTATCTTAACACCCATAGCACATATCTTTCTGGCTTTTCCAGGAATATGAGCATC
Source organism: Bacteroidales bacterium (assembly GCA_029933495.1). GTDB lineage: Bacteria > Bacteroidota > Bacteroidia > Bacteroidales > JAADJA01 > JAADJA01. Next base: position 3,989 of record JAOZOC010000086.1, on the reverse strand, counting down.
AATCCAAACACCGGTAGCTCCTTCAAGTCTTTCAGCTTTAAGGGAAAAATCTTCAAGTACACCTATCATAACATTTTCCATTTTATAGATGTATTCTTTTGTTCTGATACCGAGTGCTTCAAGGTCGAAAATCGGATAACCGACTATCTGTCCGGGCCCGTGATAGGTAATGTCACCGCCACGATCACTTTTAAAGAATTCAATTCCTTTCTTTTTAAGTAGCTTGTCAGGAATCAGCAAATTATTTTCAGAACCATGTTTGCCAAGAGTGTAAACATGCGGATGTTCGCAAAACAGAAGAAAATTATAGTTCAGATTCTGCTCACAAAACGGTAATCCGGAGTTTATCTTATTTGTCTCAAAAATATGTCCCACAAGGTTTTTCTGGTAGTCCCAGGCCTCCTTGTACTTTATTACTCCCAGATCCTTATATAATGTTTGAAACTCCATTTTGTATATACTAAAATGTGACAAGCGTCCACGATTGTCATTTGTAATCACAACCTTTACACATGATTTTCTGCATGAAATGATGACCTCACCAGCGGGCTGCTCTCCACAAACTTAAAGCCCTTTTCAAGACCTGCCTTCCTGTATTCTTCAAAGATGTCAGGATTAACATACTCTTTTACATCAAGATGTAATTTAGTCGGCTGCATATATTGTCCTATTGTCATAACTTCACAATTTACAGCAAGCAGGTCATCCATCGTTTGAAGAACCTCCTCATGTTTCTCCCCAAGGCCGAGCATAATTCCTGATTTTGACCTTGCCTTTGACTCTGAAATTATCTTAATAACTTCCAGACTTATATTATATTTTGCCTTGCTCCTGATTGATGGTGTCAGTCTTTCAACGGTTTCAAGATTGTGCGAAACAACTTCGGCACCGGCATCAATAACCTGCATTATAAGCTCTTTACGTCCGTCAAAGTCAGGAATAAGGGCTTCAATAGTTGTGTCAGGACTTATCTCTTTTATTTTTCTGATTGTTTCTGCCCATATTGCAGCACCTCCGTCATTTAGATCGTCTCTGTCAACAGAAGTGAGGACACAATGTTTTACTTTCATAAGTTTAACCGATTCGGCAACGCGTTCTGGTTCTTTCAGGTCAACGGGCAAAGGCTTTCCAGTTTTTACATTACAAAATTTGCAGGCACGTGTACAGATATCACCGAGTATCATCAGAGTTGCCGTACCTCTTCCCCAGCAGTCAGCAATGTTTGGACAGTGCCCGCTTGTGCATATTGTGTGGAGTCTGTTTTTTTCAACTATCTCCCGGACACCAAGATATTGCTTCCCGATAGGGATTTTTGTCTTCAGCCAATTCGGTTTTCTTCGTCTGTTATCTGTCATCAGCATTACAAATTTGCTGCAAAATTATACTATTTTGATTAACGATTTACGAATATTCAGCCTGGAATATATTTGTATCTATATCACATCTTTACAGAATAGATTTATAGCTTTTTTGGATGACAAAATATTATCTCCTGCTGAGGAATGGCATTTTTAAATGGATTTTCTGAGAAACTATCTGCTGAGCCTTATATTTTATAATAAAAAAAACCTCCTGAAAAAGGAGGTTTTCGATTCAATTAAATTCAACGGAGTTTATAAAACTTATTTTTAAGTTTTCGATTATTTTTTTCCAACAAGCATCTTGTCAATAGCTTTACAAGCTCTTAAACCGTCGGCAATAGCACTAATTGCATCAGCAGTACGGTTAACGGCATCACCACCGGCAAATACTTTAGGATCACTTGTTTGCTGATCAGCGTTAACAACAAACCTTCCTCTTTCCACCTTAATTTTCTCTTCATACTCGCCTTCAAGGAAGCTGTAATCACCCTGTTGACCAATAGCACCCATCACAGCAGTAACCTCCATTATTGTGTTACTTCCTTCAATCGCAACAGGTTTTGGTCTGCCGCCTTTTTCATCCGGAACCATTTCAGCTAAAAGGTATTCAATAGATTTAACATTACCTTTACTATCAGAATGTATCTTAATTGGAATAGCCTGTGGTATCATATGAATACCCTCATCCTCAGCTCCTTCGATTTCTTCCCAGTCAGCAGGCATATCCTCAATACGACGACGGTAAAGGATAGTAACTTCAGCACCAAAACGGGCAGACACCCTGGCCGCATCAATGGCAACATTTCCACCACCAATAACAACAACTTTATTACCTATTTCAACTTTTTCATCGGCATTAATCATATGCAGATAGTTAACAGCCTGCATTGATCCTTTGGCTTCTTCGCCATCAATACCGAGTGTCCAGGCCTTAGGAAATCCAACACCCATAAATACAGCATCGTTCTCTTTATAAATCTTCTCAAAGGAGATATCTTTTCCAACTTTAGTGTTATATATAATTTTAACACCAATCTTTTCAATGTATTCAATCTGTTTGTCGAGACTCTCAAGTGGAAGACGATATTTCGGAATACCGTACATTGTCATACCACCTGCTTTAGCATTTGCTTCGTAAATAGTTACATCAAATCCTCTGAGTGCAAGATAATAAGCGGCAGTCAATCCTGAAGGACCAGCACCAACAATTCCTACTTTCTTACCATTTGCTTCTTTTATTTCCGGATTAACTATTTCTTTAGTGATTTCAGAAGTAAGAGCTGTTTCTGTAGCATAACGTTTCAGCCATCTGATTGCAATAGGCTCTCCTCTAACTGCAATTGCACAAACATCCTCACAACGGCGTGTACAAACTTTACCACACATCTCAGGTAATGGGTTATTATCGTAGATTATCCTGAGTGCATCTGCATCATTTCCAGTTGCAATTGCGTTAATATATTCAGGAATATGCATATGGTCAGGACAAGCTTCTGTACAAAGTGCGCAAGAGATACAGCGGCTTGCTTCAGCCCTTGCCTGCTCTTCGTTATATCCAATAACAGCTTCTGCAAAAGATTTAACTCGTTCCATACCTTCAAGTTCAGGCATTGGAATACGTTTAAAGTCGTTTAATGAAACGCCATCAGCAGTAGAGAACGAAATTTTGTCTTTTCCTTCAGGATTATCAACTCCCGGAGTCCAAAGGAATGAATCAGCATCGTCGGTAACATAGTTATAATCCTTAGTAAGGCTGAGGCTACCTGTAGGGCAAACTTCAACACAAAGTGCGCACCAACAGCAACGACCATTGTCAACACGTGGGCGAAGTCCTGAATCACCGTTTTTGCCTTCAATACCATCAACTTTAATCATATCGATTGCAGCATTCTGACATATTGTAGAGCAGTTACCACAACCAATACAATCATCCAGCTCGTTGTAATGCAAACCCCTATAGCGGTCAGATGCTTCTACTGTCTTCTTAGGATAATTTATTGTGTGTGGGTTTTTACCAAACTGTTTGAGTGCGGTAAAAGGCCTTAATGTATCTTTTAAATCGAAAAAACTCATGTCTGTTATGTTGTGTGTTATGTGTTATGCGTTATGTGTTATGTGTTATGTGTTATGTGTTATGCGTTATGCGTTTCCCATTATTAATTAACTTTTAACTCCTAACCCCTAACTTTTATCTCCTAACTTCTACCCCTTATCCCTATCTTTAGCTTTCTGTAAATAACTTATGTAACCATTTAAGATATTTTTTGACTTCTCCAATAGTTCCCTTCCTTTAGTATATTCGTTATCTGTTATATATTTTGCATCCAAAGCAGTAATAAACTGATCCATTAATTCAAAGATTGAGCCCCGGCTAATTCGGCAAAACTGGATATTTTCCTGATGATGGAATCTTCCAAATCCTTCAGCAATATTTTCAGTAGTTGACCTTGATGCTCTTCGCATTCCATCAGTTAGAGAGTATTTCTCTTCAGCAGGGAATTTTTTGATAATTGAATAAACATATTTCCTGGCCTCTCTACATGCCTTCCAGCATTCTAAATCTTCAAAACGATGTATGGCTTCTTTCACAGAATACTATTTTATATCAATTAACTCCTAACTCTTAAC
>JAOZOC010000085.1 GCA_029933495.1 Bacteroidales bacterium | reverse complement strand
CTGCACTATTTTATTTACGTATCCCTGTAATGTATCCTCTTCTAGAAGGAAATCGCTTTTCGCATTTGTCGAATTAAAAGAGACATGGTCTTCTTCAATAATATCAGTATTCGTCAAAACACAAGACAATTCCATTACAGCCTTCAATTCACGGACATTACCCGGAAACGGATATTTCATAAGTTTATCCTGTGCTTTAGAAGATATTTGAAGTTTCTCCAATTTATTGTCCCTACAGAATTCATCAACAAAAAACTTAGCAAGAATAAGAATATCGCTACCCCTGAATCTTAAAGGTGGAATTTCAATTGGCAAACCCAACAGACGATAGTAGAGATCCTCTCTAAAATTACCCTTTTCAACCTCTTTGGCCAGATTCTTATTTGTTGCGACAATTACTCTGGCATCAAATTTAACTGCCTTGTTTCCACCGACTCTTGTAAGCTCTTTCTCCTGTAATACCCTTAGCAGTTTTGCCTGCATATTGATATCCATTTCCCCTACCTCATCAAGGAAAATTGTTCCCTTATTAGCTAATTCAAACTTTCCGATTTTCCGAGTATTTGCACCAGTAAATGCCCCTTTTTCATACCCAAACATTTCGCTTTCAATAAGTTCGCTTGGAATAGCAGTGACATTAACAGGGACAAAAGAATACTTTGATCTTTGAGAATTATAATGAATGGCCTTAGCCACTACCTCTTTACCGGTTCCCGTTTCACCATACAAGGAAATAGTGATATTCGATCGTGTTGCCTTTTCAATCAGGCTAAAAATTTGTTTAATAGCGGCGCTGTTACCCTTAATTATCTTCTTAAATTCGTATTTTTTGCCTATCTCTTCTTTAAGTTCATCAATCTCCTCTTTTAGTTTCAGCCTCTCCTTAATATTTTTTAATGTATTACAAAGCCGGTATTTTGTATCTTCATCTTTAACAAAATAGTCATATGCTCCACTCTTTAATAATTTTACAGCGGTTGCAACATCTTCCTGGCCCGAAACAATTATAATTGGAATATCCTGATTATAGTCCTTTATCTTCTTTATTACATCAAAGCCTGACATATCAGGAAGAGAAAAATCAAGAGATATTAATGATGGGCCTCTATACAGGTTCTTCAGGCATTCTGCTCCTGTTTCAAATTTAATCACCTCATTATCCGGGTTTAAAGACAAGTGATATTTCAACATCTCTCCATACAACGGATCATCCTCTACAACAAATATTTTAAACGAACTCATATATAGTTTTTCAAATTATGCTCAAATGTATTACAATTTTTGCTATTTTTCCCAAAATGAGAATAAATTTATTATTTAACAATACCCCCCTGTATAACCCAATCTTCCAAAATGAAAATTCATCATATTTTTCATTATACTTTCTTTTACAGCGACTTATGCTTATTTTGAGCACTGTTTCATTTTTGTAGTACGAATAATCACAGCTATTTGTTTCATATTTTTTAATCCAAAGGATTTTCCCAAAACTAAAAATTAGAATAATAATTCAATATTCTATTCCCAAATATAGAGGAATAACGTTTCACATATTCTTACTCAAATTTATGAACCTACTTTATCATATAATATTTACTATCTTAGCGACCGTTTTAAAATTTACAAATTGTGTATTATATTAAGGGTATTTTTCTATTTATTATCAAGCTATTGCTTTCTCTTCTGGCAGTAATTCTTCTTTTAATAATTTTTCAGTATCTGACCTGTCCGGTATATAATTTCAAACCGGGGGAAAAATTTTCCGGATCCAATATCTATAATCCTTATGATAATATGGATAATCATAATTGGAGAAAAGCAAATTTTCAGATCCAATCACATGCTTGGGGAGGAATAACATCAGGTAACCAGAATTCTAACGAACAGATATTCAAGACTTATAAAAGTCTTGGTTATGATATCATTGCAACATCTGATTACCAAAAAATAAACAGGTATAAGGAAAATGAGCCTTTTTATATTCCTGTGTATGAGCATGGTTATGGGATTTATAAAAATCATCATGTTCTGGTGGGAGCAAAGTTAGTCTTATGGCGCGATTATCCAATATTTCAAACTTTAAATAACAAACAACATATTTTAAATTTGCTTCGGAATGACAATGAACTTGTTTATATCGCACATCCGTTATTAAGAAACGGCTTTGCTGCTTCTGACATGAAATACCTTACAAATTACGATGGTATTGAAGTGCTTAACAACTACAGATTTTCTATTGCACACTGGGACACAGCACTTTCAAACGGCAATTATGTTACTATTTTGGGAGATGATGATGCACATGACATTTTTAATCCTGATGAAATAGGGCACCACTGTACTTTTATCAATTCATCTACAACTAATAAAAATGATATTGTTGCTGCTTTGAAGAAAGGAAGATCTTTTGGAGCAAGAATTAACAGACTACTGGGAGAATCTTTTGAGAAAAAAATAAAAAGAACGAGAGTATTACCTGTCATCAAAGCAGTTGATTTTAGAAATGACACGATCTTTATTAGTACTGATTCAATAGCAAAAGAGATAAGATTTATTGGGCAGAATGCCTTGTTGAAGAAGGTCATAAAAAACACTAATTCTGCAACTTACAACTTCAAACCTAATGACACCTACATCAGGATTGAAATAGAATTTCCTGATCAGTCAGCATATTACCTGAACCCGATATGCAGGTATTCAGAAGAGGCTCCTCCGCATATTTCATTGCCATCAGTAAATATTTACAAAACCTGGCTCTTAAGAATTTTAGGCTTTGCAACAATACTTTTTATTTTTGTAAACTTAATTCTGCTTAAAAGGAAACAGTCAAGACAAGTTAAGAAATAAATGCCTAACAACAAAAAAATAAGACAATCACTTTTTATTCTTATCGGAGTTTCAACTCTGATCAGGGGCTTTATTGCAGCAACTCTTGAATTCGGGAATGATGAAGTCTATTATTACCTGTATGCGCTCTATCCTGACCTTAGCCATTTTGATCACCCTCCAATGGTTGGATTTGTAATTCAGCTATTTACACTAGATCTAAAGTTTGATAGTGAGTTTTTCATCAGGCTGGCATCAATTATTTTCGGAGCTGTTAACACTTTTCTTGCTTACAGGATAGGAAGCAAAATCAAGGATGAACAAACAGGCTTTTATGCTGCTCTGCTCTATACCTCTTCCATTTACACTTTTGTGATTGCAGGGATTTTCATTCTGCCTGATACTCCACAAATGCTTTTCTGGTTATTAACGGTTTGTATTGCAATTGAAATTGTCGCAAAAAAGGATATTTCAAAAGCAGATGAGAAAAAAATGCTTCTTGCGGGAGTTACAATCGGGTTTGGAGTGCTATCGAAATACACATCTGTTTTTCTATGGGCTGGCATTGCAGGATATATTATTCTGTATAACCGGGAGTGGTTAAAAAAGCCAGCACTTTATTTTTCGGTCCTTATTTCAATAATTATGTTTATTCCGGTAATATACTGGAATATAGAAAATGATTTTATTAGCCTTGGATATCAGGGTGGTAGAGTAAATCTACTGAATTCCGGATTCCGCCCCGACTATTTTTTAATGGAGATTATGGGCGAGTTTTCCTATAATAATCCTGTAAATTTTATTATAATATACGTAGCTCTTTGGGTATTCATTGTTAATAAGAGGTATTATTTATCAAAAGAAAATTTCAGAATAATTGCATTAACCGGCTTACCATTAATTGCAACTTTCATATTCCTTTCATTTTTTAGAAGAACATTACCACACTGGACAGGCCCCGGATATACAACATTAATTTTTATTGCCGCTCCATTTATTAGAGAAACTGTAAAATCAAAAAAAATTTTGTTTCCAAAGCTAATTAAATACTCCATAATTCTGCTTTTTGTTGTTCTTATTGTTGGTTATTCACAAATCAATTATGGCCTGATTTGGAACCAAAGTCCCATAACGGCAAAATTTTCCCAAATAGGGAATAAAGATGTTTCCCTTGACATTTATGGATGGAAACAGATTAATGAGGGATTCACAAAGTTGTACAAAAAAGATATTAAAACGGGCAAAATAGGGGCTGATGCGGTGATTATTTCATACCGATGGTTTCCTTTAGCCAACATTGACTATTATGTTGCCCGCCCAAATCACATTAAAGTTCTTGCAATTGGTCCATTATACAGTATTCACAAATATGCAACTATTAACAGAAACAGGGGTGGATTCCATTTGGATATGGATGCCTATTACATAACAACCAGTCACGATTTCTATCATGCTGACACGGTTTATCATAATTATTTTGAACGGATTGAGCCTGCCGATACTATTCCTGTTTATCGAGGAGGCAAGCTCGTTATGAATGCTTTCATTTTCAGAATGCTTGAATTAAAGAATCTGCCTGAAGATCAGTGGGTGGAAAAATAGTTATCACACTGCCTTATAAGCAAATGTATTGATATTCATGCCAGCACCAACCGAAACAAAGACCGCATAATCATCTTTTTTAAATGAATGGCCTTCCATTTTACCTCTAACAACAAGGTCGTAAATTGTCGGGACCGTTGCCACAGAGCTATTTCCAAGCCAGCTTATTGTCATTGGCATAACACCAAAATCGACTTTTGGCTCATCATAAAGTTTAAAGACCCTTTTAAGCATCTCAACATCCATCTTATCATTGGCCTGATGAATAAAAACCTTATTAATATCTTTAAGGGTTAATCCTGCCTTTTCAATTGTTGCTTTCACCAAAGGAGCAACATTTGTGAGAGCATAATCGTATAATCGGTGACCATTCATTTTTATAAACAGATCTCTTCCTTTATAGTCTTTATTAAACGACGCAGCCATCCACATTAACTTTGCATGATTCAATGTATCAGACCTTGTAGTATGAGATAAAATACCAACAGGCTTATCACTTTCGACTGCTTCAAAAATTACGGCACCGGCACCGTCTGCGTAGATCATTGAATCGCGATCATGAGGATCAGAAATCCTTGAAAGAGTATCGGAACCAATAACCAAAATTCTTTTGGCATCTCCTGATCTTATATAATAGTCTGCCAAGATTGAACCCTGTACCCAACCCGGGCATCCAAAAGGAATATCAAAAGCAATAGTGAAAGGATTCTCAATACTAAGTCCTTTTTTAACTCTGGCAGCAATACTAGGAACAAAGTCAGGGATGGTAGTTCCTTTTTTAACATCACCAAAATTGTGTGCAACAATAATATAATCTAATGATTCCTTATCTATTCCTGAAGAATTAAGTGCCTCTTCAGCGGCAAAAGTCGATATTTGAGAAGTCACCAAATCATCAGAAACATGTCTTCTTTCCTTAATCCCTGTAATCTTCTCAAACTTACTTATTATCTCCTCATTTGGAGTTTCGAATTTAACACCTGAAGAATCATAAAATTCATTTTTCAGGAAAACTTCATTTTTAACAACAACTGTCGGAATATAACTTCCGGAACCAACAATTACAGAATACTTTTTCATTTTTCAGCTATTTAAAAATCATCCTATTACAGCAACTGCTTATTAAATCTGACGCTTTACTTCAACCTCTTCATACCCTTCAATAATATCACCAACTTTAATATCATTAAAATTATCAATATTCAGCCCGCACTCATATCCTGCCTTAACCTCTTTAACATCATCTTTAAATCGTTTCAATGAACCAAGTGTACCAGAATAAGCAACAATTCCATCACGAATAACTCTGACTCTTGTATTTCTGGTTATTGTACCGTCAAGAACCATACAACCGGCAATTGTTCCAACCTTCGAAATTTTAAATATCTCCCTGATCTCTACATTACAAATAATTTTTTCCTCCATTTTTGGAGCAAGCATTCCGAGTATAGCATCTTTAACATTTTCAATTGCCTGGTAAATAATTGAATATAACCTGATATCTATTTGCTCCTTTTCTGCAAGTTTTCGGGCTCCTACAGAAGGTCTCACCTGGAATCCTATGATAATGGCGTCAGAGGCAGAAGCAAGCAAGACATCTGATTCAGAAATCTGACCAACCGATTTATGAATAACATTCACCTGAATCTCTTCATTCCCAAGTTTCAGCAATGAATCAGACAGAGCCTCAACCGAACCATCCACATCACCCTTGACAATTATATTCAGTTCCTGGAAGTCGCCAATAGCAAGTCTTCTTCCAATTTCATCGAGAGTAACATGCTTTTGAGTACGCAGCCCTTGCTCGCGTTGGAGTTGCATACGTTTAGTAGCAATAGATCGCGCTTCCTTTTCATCTTGTATCACATTAAAAACATCACCTGCCTGTGGCGCGCCGCTGAGTCCAAGCATAAGAACAGGAGTAGACGGGCCTGCCATTTTTATTAACTTATTTCTTTCGTTAAACATTGCCTTCACTTTTCCAAACATTGCGCCGGCAATAACAACATCCCCGGTATTCAGAGTACCATCCTGCACAAGAAGTTTGACAACATATCCTCTTCCTTTATCAAGTGCACTTTCAATCACACTTCCGTTTGCAGATTTATTCGGGTTTGCCTTCAGCTCAAGAAGTTCAGCTTCGAGCATAACTTTTTCAAGAAGTTCATCTATTCCAATTCCCTGCTTAGCAGAAATTTCCTGACTTTGGTATTTACCACCCCAATCCTCAACAAGGATGTTCATTTTGGAAAGCTCCTCTTTTATTTTTTCAGGATTCGCATTTGGCTTATCAATCTTATTAATTGCAAATACTAATGGCACACCGGCAGCCTGAGCATGATTTATTGCTTCTTTAGTCTGAGGCATAACGTCATCATCAGCAGCAATAACAATGATTGCAATATCAGTTACCTGTGCTCCCCTGGCACGCATAGCCGTAAAAGCTTCGTGGCCGGGAGTATCAAGAAAAGTTAAATTACTTCCATTTTTCAATGTTACCTCATAAGCACCGATATGCTGTGTTATTCCACCTGCTTCTCCGGCAACAACATTAGCACTTCTGATAAAGTCAAGAAGTTTGGTTTTACCATGGTCAACGTGGCCCATAACCGTAACTACCGGAGGGCGTGCAACAAGATTTTCAGGGTCATCTTTTTCATCTGCAATGTGGATAGCTTCCTGAACATCAACACTAACGAACTCAACTGTATATCCAAACTCATCTGCAACAAGAGTAAGAGTTTCAGCATCAAGCCTTTGGTTTATTGAGACGAACAATCCAAGAGACATACAAGTAGATATTACATCTGTTACAGAAACATCCATCATAGAAGCCAGCTCATTAGCAGTAACAAACTCTGTGACCTTGATCAGATTCTTCTCTTTTTCCTGCTGTTCTATCTCTTTTTGTTTTGCTTCGCTTACATTATGTCTTTTTTCTCTTCTATACTTGGCAGCTTTTGATTTTCCACCACCGGTAAGCTTTGCAAGAGTCTCTTTAATTTGCTTTTGAACATCCTCTTCTGATACTTCTGGCCTTTGTCTCCTTGATCTCCCTTTTTTATCCCTTGAAGTTTTCGACTTATTATCTCCTGTTTTTGGTGCTCCGTCTTTTGGTTTAACCAGATTAGTCTGTTTTCTAATTCTTTTTCTCTTTCTCTTTTTTCTAGTACCTTCAGCATCCCTTGATGTCGCAACAGGTTTTTTATCACTCTTCTTCTTTTCCGGAGGAAGTTCAACTTTTCCAAGAATAGTCGGGCCTTCAAGCTTTTGGAATTTTGTTTTTATGAAGTTATCATCTTTTTCATCCTTTTTTTCCTCTTTTACAGGCTTAAGCTCTTCAACAGGTTCAGGTTTAGGTTCAACTTTGGTTTCAGGCTTTTCTACCTTCTTCTCAACATTTTTTTCATCTTCAACCTCTTTTACTTTCTTTGTCGCAACTTTCTTTTTATCCGAAAGTTGAACTTTACGACCTTCTCTCTCTTTCTTTTTCTCCGCTGATGTCTTTCTTTTGGGTTTTGTTTTTTGATTTAGGCTACCCAAATCTATTTTACCGACAACCCTGGGGATACCTGCTTCAATTTCTTCATCCTCTATAGTTTCTTCTGATGCCTCAACTTTCTCAACTTTCTCAACTTCCTCAATCTCTTTCTTCTCTTCTACTTCCTGATCAGCAACCTTCTCAACTTTCTCAACTTCCTGAGTACTTTCAGTATCTGGTTTTTCAACCTTCTTTTCTTTGGGTTCTTCGATTTTATCTTCAGAAACAACTTCCTTTTCCTGTTTGGTAACAGGCTCGGGTTCAGGCTTATCCGGCTTTGCAGTTTCTGCAGGAACCGGTTTTATGACTTCCTTTTTCATAGAAGTATCCGTAATCATTACCTCTTCTTCAATTTCAAGCTCAACATCCTCTTCTTCACCCCTTTTCTTTTCCGCAATCTTTTCTTCTATGGTAATAGTACGCCTGTCAGAATAGTGAAGTCCGATTTTCTCAGCCTCCTCTTTTACTGCTTTTTGAGTTTGGTACTCCTTTTCCACAAACTCAAACATTTCAGGCGTAAGTTTGGCGTTTGGGTTTGTTTCAATATCAAAACCCTTTTTAGAGAGGAACTCTACAATGGTACTTGTACCAACGTTAAAGTCTCTTGCTGCCTTGCCTAACCGTATTGGTTTCCCTTTTACTGCCATATAAACTGATAATGTTTAAACCCGCTAAATTAAATAATTTTACTAAATATATATCAAATACAAAAGAGTATTGCTTTTTGGTAAAAAACACTCTTCACTACTACTACTACTACTACTCAAACTCTTCTTTTAAAATCCTCGTAACTTCTTTAACCGTCTCTTCCTCCAGGTCGGTACGTTTCACAAGATCTTCAACACCTATTTCCAAAACACTTCTTGCTGTATCGCAACCAATTGCTTTGAATTCGTCAATAATCCACTGGTCAATTTCATCTGAAAATTCGGATAAATCAACATCTTCGCTGTCACCCGATGCTTCTCTGTAGACATCAATTTCATAGCCTGTTAGTTTTCCTGCAAGCTTTATATTAAAACCACCTTTACCAATTGCAAGCGAAACCTGATCAGGCTTAAGGTAGACATCTGCTTTTTTCTCATCTTCCCTGATCTTTATTGAAGATATCTTTGCAGGATTCAATGCCCTTTGAATATACAATTCCGGATTATTTGTGAAATTGATAACATCAATATTCTCATTTTTCAATTCCCTGACAATACCATGAATTCTTGAACCTTTCATTCCAACGCAAGCGCCAACCGGATCAATTCTGTCATCATAAGATTCAACAGCAATTTTAGCTCTTTCACCCGGGACCCTGACAATATTCTTTATTGTAATAAGTCCGTCATAAATTTCAGGCACCTCTTGCTCGAATAAACGCTCGAGGAATACAGGAGAAGTCCTTGACAGTATAATTGCCGGGCCATTATTTCGCATCTCAACCTTAGAGACAACTGCTCTGATAGTATCACCTTTTCTATAAAAATCACTTGGTATCTGTTCCGATTTGGGAAGAATTAGCTCAATATCTTCATCATCGAGAATCATCATCTCCTTTTTCCAAACCTGATAAACTTCACCGGTAATTATATCGCCAATCTTGTCCTTATATTTCTTATAAATATTATCCTTTTCATACTCCTGAATCTTGGCAACAAGAGTCTGGCGAATAGTAAGTATTTCTCGTCTTCCAAAATCCCCAAGTTTGATCTCCTCCGAAACCTCTTCACCCACCTCAAAGTCAGGCTCAATTTTCACAGCCTCAGAATAGGCGATTTGTAGATTTTCATCTTCCACTTCTCCATCTTCCACAATCTCTCTGAACCGCCAAATCTCAAGGTCACCCTTATCAATATTTACAATAATATCAATATTATCAGCCGTTCCATACTTCTTAACAAGCATATATTCAAACACATCCTCAAGAATACGCATCATCGTTTCTCTCTCAATGTTTTTGAATTCTTTAAA
>JAOZOC010000600.1 GCA_029933495.1 Bacteroidales bacterium | reverse complement strand
ACACAAAAAAAGATTTTTTTAAGACGTACGGGAAATCAGAATTTGATACCGGTTCGGCTGAAGGTCAGATAGCTCTATTTACCTTCAGAATCAAACACCTTACCGAGCACATGAAAGAAAACAAAAAAGACCTTGCTACCGAGCGTTCGCTGGTTAGGCTTGTTGGAAAAAGAAGAAAGTTACTTGATTATCTGAAAAGTAAAGATATTGAGAGATACAGAGCCGTTATCAAGAAACTTGAAATAAGAAAATAAATTACCGGAATAGCAAAAAAGGCAATTAAAATAATTGCCTTTTTTTATAATAATCAATTTAATATTATGAGTAAAGAAGCAATTACAAAATCCTTCCGCTTAATTGACGGAAGAGAAGTTATTATTGAAACAGGAAAACTGGCCACTCAGGCTGATGGTTCTGTTGTAGTTAAAATGGGTGATACGATGTTACTCGCAACAGTGGTCTCAAACAAAGAACCAAAAGAAAATGTTGATTTCCTTCCCCTTTCAGTTGACTATCAGGAAAAATATGCTGCCACCGGAAGATTCCCTGGCGGTTTTTTCAAACGTGAGGCAAGACCTTCGGAATATGAAATCTTGATAGCAAGACTCGTTGACAGAGCTCTCAGACCATTGTTCCCAAGTGATTACCATTCAGAAACACAAGTATTGATAACTCTTATATCAGGTGACAAAAACACAATGCCTGATGGACTAGCAGCACTTGCAGCTTCATCTGCAATATCTGTTTCGGATATTCCATTTGGCGGCCCTATATCGGAAGTTCGCGTCGGGAGACTTAATGGTGAGTTCGTTATCAACCCTAATGTCGAAGACATTGAAAATCTGGACATTGACATAATGGTTGCTGCAACCATGGATAATATAATGATGGTTGAAGGTGTGATGAAAGAGATTTCGGAAGAAGAAATGCTCGAAGCTCTTAAATTCGCACACGAAGCAATAAAACCACAATGTCAGGCTCAAATAGAGCTTGCTGAAATGGTTGAAAAAGCAAAAACAAAAAGAGAATATTGCCACGAAGAAAAAGACGAGGCATTAAAAGAAATAATTCGTAAAGAAACTTACGATAAAATTTATGAAGTAGCAAAAAGGGGGACTGCTAAACACGAAAGAGCAGAAGCCTTTGCTAAGATAAAAGAGGAGTACATAGCATCATTATCTGAAGAGGAGCGTGATGAAAAAGCATCTTTGATTGGCAGATATTATCACGATGTTGAGAAAGAAGCTGTCCGCAGATTAATACTTGATGAGAAGACGAGGCTTGATGGTCGTAAACTTGACCAGATAAGACCAATCTGGACAGAGGTTGATTATCTTCCTGCTACTCACGGGTCTGCAATTTTCACAAGAGGCGAAACACAGGCTCTCTGTTCAATAACACTGGGCACAAAACTGGATGAACAAACAATTGATGGTGCAGTTCTAGAAGGCAAAAACAATTTTATTCTTCATTACAACTTCCCTCCATTCTCTGTAGGTGAAGCAAGATTTATGCGTGGAACCAGCAGACGGGAAGTAGGTCATGGAAACCTTGCATTAAGAGCTCTGAAACAGGTTATGCCTTCGTCTGAAGACAATCCCTATACTGTTAGAATTATTTCAGACATTCTTGAATCTAACGGATCTTCATCAATGGCTACAGTATGCGCAGGTACACTTGCCCTTATGGATGCAGGAGTTAAAATTTCAAAACCTGTCTCAGGTATTGCGATGGGTCTTATTACTGATGAAGGGCTTCAAAAGTATTCTATTCTTTCTGATATTCTTGGTGATGAAGACCATCTTGGAGATATGGACTTTAAAGTTACAGGCACAAGAGATGGAATTACTGCCTGCCAGATGGATATTAAAGTTGACGGATTATCCCATGAGATACTGAAAGAGGCGCTTGAGCAAGCTAAAGAAGGCAGACTCCACATCCTTAACGAAATGGAAAAAACACTGAAAGAGCCAAGAAAAGATTACAAACCTCACGTACCAAGAATTGAGAAAATTACTATTCCTAAAGAATTTATTGGAGCAGTTATTGGACCTGGAGGAAAGGTAATCCAGCAAATTCAGGCAGAAACAAACTCAACAATAATAATTGAAGAGGTTGGTGACTTTGGAGTTATTGATATTATGTCAACAAGTAAAGAAACCTCTGACGAAGTTAAAAGAAGGATAAAAGCAATTACTGCTATACCTGAGGTTGATGAGGTTTATCTGGGAACTGTTAAGAATATTACAAATTTTGGTGCTTTTATTGAAATACTTCCCGGAAAAGAAGGACTACTTCACATTTCTGAAATTAACTGGGAACATATAAAAGATGTTGAGAGTGTTCTTAAACCAGGTGACAAGGTAAAAGTTAAACTTATTGAAGTTGATACAAGAACCGGAAAGCTAAAGCTTTCGAGAAAAGTTTTACTTCCAAGACCGGATAAGAAGTAATAAAGCGTAACATTTTAGAGAGTTTCTCGTAGAATTTCCCGAAAGATCAGATTACATTTTTTCGGGATTTTTTATGCTCAGGCATAAAAAGTCCCGGTTTGATGA
>JAOZOC010000084.1 GCA_029933495.1 Bacteroidales bacterium | reverse complement strand
AATAATCAACACTCAATGATCAACACCCAATGTAATACTCCGAGCTCTTTCGGATTTCAGTGAAAGCCGGCGTGACGGCCTAATCCGAAAGCAAATATTCCGGGGATTTTCAATCCCCATTGGATTATAAATCCAATACTTATTTGGTTCGGGATTCGGAAATCCCGAACAGCTCCATAAAGGAAACGTTGCGAACCGAAGGGCCGGACTGTGGACTGTGTGAAGCAATCTGTTTGATGTTACGACTGCCTTTTATAGCAAACAGATTGCTTCGCTGCGCTCGCAATGACGAAAGAACCATTGGCAAATTGGTGACAACACCAATTTGAGGCAGGGGAGATAATAACTGTATAATACGAAATGATAATTTCATACTTTTGTAAAACAACATTTATTTCCGCTTATGGATTTAATAAAGACAGAATCAGAACTTAAAAAACGCTGGCCATACACCTATCAATGGGGGCAAAAACAGAATGACCTGTGGGATAATCTTACCAACTTCATTTATCACATAAATAGTTTTGAAGAGTTCTTAAAAGAAACAGAAAAAGTATATATTAATCTCAAAACAAAGATCGACAGGCAGGATTTCTTCAATTACGCTGCCAACAGATGGTACAATTTCAAATCTGCAATGACTGTTGAACACATAATCTGTTCTGTCCCCGGAATTAAGCCTGCTTTAAATCCGCACGACAGGTTGGTTGATTTTACAATTAACGGAATCAGATTCGACCATAAAACAAGTGTTTACCCTGAAGGATTCAGACATAATATTGAATATGCTCTAAAAAATAAAAAAGAGCTTATTGAATGGCTGTATGCAAACCAAAGTCAGCAAAAGCGTAAGCATCTTGATAACCGGCTTTTCATCATTGTGTACGCACAAAATGGCAAACACTGGAAATTAAAAGCAGAAATTGGCTGGTTGAAAGATATTATTCTTAATTATGCAAACAATTTCAATGAAGGCAATCTGACTCGTTTAAAATTAAAAAATAACGGAGAGGAGACATTGTCCGATATCGTCTGGGCCGTTAAGAAAGAGAAATAATGAATTATATTGGATCGAAAAACAAGCTGTCAACATTTATAAAGGATACCGTATATTCGGTTGTGGGAGCGGACCTGTCCGATATGGTTTTTTGTGACATATTTGCAGGTACCGGAATTGTAGGTAGAGTCTTTAAGCTTGAGGCAAAACAGATAATCAGTAACGATTTTGAATATTACAGCTACGTCCTGATCCGGAACTATATTGGCAATCACAATCCGATACCAGATAAAGACCTGTTAATTAAAAAGCTGAATAACCTGAAGCCTGTTGAGGGGTTCATTTATAAAAACTATTGCCTTGGAGGAGGAACCGGCAGGCAATATTTCTCTGACAAGAATGGTAAAAAAATTGACGCAATAAGACAGCAGATTGAAAAATGGAAAATCAATAATGCGATTGATGAGAATACATTTTACTTCCTTTTGGCAAGTCTGCTTGAAAGCTCAGATAAAATTGCCAATACTGCTTCTGTTTACGGTGCATATTTAAAACATTTAAAAAAGACAGCTCAAAAATCACTCATTCTTGAACCTGCCGACTTTGAAACAAATGGTAATGAAAATATTGTTTATCAGGAGGACAGCAATGAATTAATTAAAAATATAAAAGGAGATATCCTCTACCTTGATCCTCCATATAACTCACGTCAATACGGAGCCAATTACCATATGCTGAATACAATTGCAAAATATGACACTTTCATTCCCAGGGGAAAAACAGGTTTGAGAAATTACAAAAGATCAGCTTATTGCAGTAAAAGCAGTGTTCGGGAATCATTTGAGGAATTAATCAAAAATGCACGGTTCCGTTATATTTTTCTGAGCTATAACAATGAAGGATTAATGAGTGACGATATTGTGAAATCAGTAATGGAAAAGTATGGCAAATATGATTTAAGAACAACAGGCTACCAACGATTTAAGGCAGATACTGATAAAAACAGAAATCATAAAGCAGATAAAACCGAGGAATACTTGCATATTTTGGAGAAGGGCTGATACCTTTTCAAACTTCAAGGAAGTTTTTCTCTTCGTCATATAACTTCTTTGAAGTTTGAAGGTTTTATTTTTAAATTATTCTAAATTATAAAAACATATACAAAGTTTCTGATTTTTACTACTTTTGCAACCCTGTAACCTAAAAAATTGAATAAATACGTTAACATAAATTAAAATAAAATGGATTTAAAAGCAAAAGCACTTGAAGCCGTTAAGGCTCACAAAAATGTTTTCGACAACATTCCCAGAAAGGAAATGATAAAAGAAGCTGTTGACAACAAAGAAGCAATAATTTCTGCTAACGGAGCACTTGCCACCTGGACTCCACCCGAATCAACAGGCAGAAGTCCCAAAGACACTCTCGTAGTGAGGCGTGCCTCAAGCGAAGCAAATGTTGACTGGACTTCACCAAACAATCTACCGCTTGATGAAGAGACTTTCAATATGGCTTTCGAAGACGGACTTAAATTTCTGGCTGAGAAAGAAAAAGTTTATGTAACCGACAGGGTAATCGGTGCCGAATCAAAATATGCATTACCGGTTAAAACAATCTCATCACACGCTTTCCATACTGTTTTTGTTGATAATATGTTCCGTCCCGTTCCTGACGATATTGAAAAAAGCTGTTTTGCAGGAGATGAATTCATACTGGTTCACTTACCTTACAACAAACTCGACAGAGCAAAATATGAAGGCCGCCTGAGAAAAATGCCCGACGGACAAACATCAAATATGATTGTTGCTATGGATTTCGATAGAAATCTAGGTGTTGTCATCGGCTCAGCTTATGCCGGGAGTGTAAAAAAAATGCTCTTCACCGTTATGAATTACCTGCTTCCTCTCGAAGGAATACTTCCATTGCATTGCTCTGCAAATGAGGGTGCAAACGGAGATTCAGCTCTTTTACTTGGCCTTTCAGGTACAGGAAAAACAACACTCTCAGCTGATCCTACGAGAGCACTGCTTGGTGATGACGAACACGGCTGGAGTGATGACGGAATTGCAAACTTTGAGAATGGTTGTTATGCAAAAATGATTGACATTGATCCGAGTAAAGAGCCCGATATTTATGATGCAGTTATGCACAAAGATGATTACCTGAACCACGGATCACTGGTTGAAAATGCGATGGTCTATCCAAATGGTGAATTTGACTATTATGATGACAGGTTTACACCAAACTCACGTGCATCATATCCATTAACATATCTGAAAAATATTAAAAAATCATCAACTTCAGGGCATCCGAAAACAATCCTTTTCCTGACCGCCGATGCTTATGGTGTTTTGCCTCCTGTTTCACAACTGAATCCTGATCAGGCTATGCTTTGGTTCCTCATGGGATATACAAGTAAACTTGCCGGAACAGAAACCGGAGTTACTGAGCCTCAGGCTACATTCTCAAGATTCTTCGGACAACCATTTATGCCCAGTAATCCTGATGTATATGCTGATATGCTTGGAGCAAAAATGAAAGAGCATAACACAAAAGTTTACCTGATAAACACAGGTTGGAGTGGTGGAGCTTATGGAGTTGGCAAAAGGATGGACATTAACTTAACAAGAAAAATGGTTGAGGCATCATTGAATGGAGCCCTGGAAAATGTGGAATATGAATATGATGAGCTGATTCATGTAAATATTCCTAAAACTTGTCCGGGAGTTCCTTCTGAAATTCTTTTCCCAAAAAACACATGGGAAGATAAAGCTGCTTATGATGCAACAGCACAAAAACTGGCAAAACAATTCTCCAATGCTTATGACAAAGCCTATGGCGACAAAAACATTAAAGCGAGCGTTGTAGCTGAATGTCCTGGGAAATAATCCTGTAGAAATAGTATTGACGTGGAGATATCTTTTAGCTTTTTCTAAATTATCATTTTAAGAAAAGTTATGTGGTATCTCCTTGTTTTTACTTTTCTAAAACAAATTTTATCCGCTTGCGTAACAGATGCAATTGAATATTTTTTATAGTCTGGCTGGTAAAGGCTGTATTCAACAGCCATAGAAGCTAATTAAACACTTAATATTTATTTTTATGAAAAAGATTTTTTTATTTTTAATGATTTCAATTGCTTTTGGGATTAGTTCCTGCACAGTTGAAAAGGATGACGATCCGGATAATCCCGGAGGAGGAAACGGAAGCACTATTTCAGGTACAATCAACACAAATACCACCTGGACAACCGGAAACACTTACACAATTGATGGCACTGTAAGAATTGAAGGGGCAACATTAACAATTGAGCCCGGAACGATAATTAAATTTACTGAAAGTTCGGAATTGGATGTAGGGTACAATGAAAGCGGTTCTGTAATTATTGCTAATGGTACTGTTGATAACCCTATCAGATTTACATCATCAGCACCCTCACCATCTGCTGGCGACTGGGATGGTATTTGGTTTTATAGCGGCACTTCAAGCGAAACAAGTATGAAATATTGTATCGTTGAATATGCAGGTGGGTATAGCCAGTATGCAGGTGCTGTAAATTTAAAAGATTGCAAAATTACTTTTGAAAATAGTTCTGTAAAACAATCAGAGTTTTATGGACTTGTCCTTGATAACGATGCTTCTTTTAAATCTTTCATTAATAATACTGTGGAAGAAATCGGAGATCATCTTATTCTGATTTATCCCAATGCAGCACACACTATCGGAGCTGGTAACGCACTACTTGCTGACGGCAATAAAGGCGTTCTGGTTAAAGGAGGATACTATAACAGGGAAGACGAAACATGGCTTGCCCTGACAGCACCCTATGTTATTGATGGTACAGTTAACATAAAATCATCATCAGGTACTACTTTAAGAATTGAGGCCGGAGCAGTTGTAAGTTTTACTGAAAGTAGTGAAATAGATATTGCATACGGATCAGGAGAATATGGTACGCTTATCGCGTTGGGGACTGAGGATAATAGAATCTATTTCACATCTGCTGCTGCAAGCAAAGAGAAAGGTGATTGGGACGGGCTTTGGATATATGATGGCTCTAATGGTTGCGAATTTGAATACTGTACTTTCGAATATGGAGGAGGCTACAGTATAAATAATGGAATGATAGTAATGAAGGGATCTGATGTTTCTTTTAAAAATTGTGTAGTCCAGCAAAGTGAAACATTCGGTATTTCTCTTGATATTGAATCAGGATTTAATGATTTTACTAACAATACTTTTGTAGATAACAATGACCACGCAATATTAATTTATTCAAGCCAGGCACATACTATCGGGACAGAAAATGACTTCATCTCCGGGAATAAAGGTGTTTTGGTTAAAGGAAATACCATAAACCAGGATGTAACCTGGAATAAACTTAATTGTGCATATTTTGTTGACGGAACAATGAAGGTAGCCTCCAGCTCAGGTGCTACATTAACCATTGATGCTGGAACAGTTATTAAATTTACTGAAAACAGCGAATTGGATGTTGCTTATAGCTCAGGTAATTACGGAAAAATAGTAGCAATTGGTACAGAAGAAGAACCCATTTTCTTCACATCTGCCTCGCCCGCACCTTCAAACGGCGACTGGGATGGCATCTGGTTTTATGAAGGAACATCCCCCGGAACAGAGTTTAACCATTGTGTTATTTCCTATGGCGGTGGTTATTCGGATTATTCAGGGAATATAACATTCAAAGATAATGGAAATAATATCTCCATAAAGAATACTGAGATTAGCCATTCAGGACATTGGGGATTGTATCTTGATAATGGTGGAGAGCCAATACTTCAAAATGTTACCTTTATTGATAACCTGTCTGGAGGTAAAAACTGGTAAAATATATATTCTGATTAAAAGAGGGGCAGTTGTAGCTGTTCCTCTTTTTTAAAAAAAATAAAAAAATATTTGCAGATAAAAAAAATAGTTCTACTTTTGCACTCCCTTAAGAAAAAGAAGGGTTCTTTATATAACTGGTCCGTTCGTCTATCGGCTAGGACGCCAGGTTTTCATCCTGGTAAGAGGGGTTCGATTCCCCTACGGACTACAGAAGCAGGAAAAAAGTCCGGTCAAAGTTTTTTGGTCGGGCTTTGTTTTTATTTAGGATTTGTAATCCTGCCTGCAAATGGAATTACAAATCCCACGATATTTGCTTTCAGATTACTGTGCCAGGTATAGCTTGCGAAATCTTAGCAATCGCTTCAGGCCACTCCACCACACCCTCCTTCGCTGATCTTACAGGTTTTTCCTTGCAAATCCCTGTCACGCAAAGCCGCCCCCAAGGTTCGAAATGAAAGTTATTTTTCTATCTTTTTGTTTTTATAACTTCTCAATTTTTATACTATTTTTGTTGTTTGCATTCAAACAGTATGATGAAGAAGTATCAGATAATATTTATTTTCATATTTTCACTGTTTTCAATGTTCATTATGGGGCAGGGCGATCCGCTGCTCCGCGTTGAGCTGGAAGCAGGTTCCGACGCGGCTTCATATAAGGTAGTTCCTCTCGGTGAAAAGGGAGTATTACTTTTTTATCAAACCAATATTACGGAAGACGACTACAAATTCTGGATATTTGTAATGTATGACAAGCTTATGCATGAAAGGTGGCGTAAAGAGGTGCCGGTGTATAATGATATGTTATTCAGTAAATCAAAATTTACGGATGAATCCGTTTTTCTCCTGGTTTATGATATGGAAAGCAAAAAGACTGAACAGTATAATTATCAAATTCTGAAGATCAATATCAAAGATGGTAATTATGAGATTTTTAGTGGCAAAGTCCCGGGTTATGCCTCTTTCGTTGGCTTTGATATTGCAGGTGATAACATATTTGCAGGAATGAATTCAAATAAAAATCATTCGGGTATTTACAGTCTGAACACTATTTCAAAGGAAACAACTACTGTTTCGGAACCCGCTGATATGAATTCGCGTTTTGAAGCCCTTTATCTCGACACTTCAACAAACACCGTTGTCGGGATTTTCAATATTTACGAATCAAAGAACAGATATTATTTGCAGATAGAGGAGTTTGATTATTCAGGGGAAAAAATAAATTCATTTAAAGTACTTCCTGGCGATGGTAAGAAATTCAATTCTTGCAAGATAGCATCCATTGGCAACAATGACTGGATTATTACGGGTTCGTATGATGTTTTATCGGGGAAATCGATAAATGAAAAACAGTATTTCGATACGGGTTCTTCGGGCTTTTTTTCTGTAAGGATAGAGGATAACATACCAGGCCAGGTAAACTATTACAACTTTATCAATCTGGAAAACAACACCGGCTACCTGAAGTCGAGGGAGGTATTAGAAGCAAAAAATAAGGCTTCCAAAGCCGGCGATAATGAAGAAAAGTATTCCCTTGATTTCGATCTTTTACTCCATAATATTATTGTCAAAGATAGTGTGATATATTTTATTTCAGAAGCATATTACGAGGAGTATCATACTGTTACAAGCACATATTATGATTTTTATGGAAGAATGGTTCCAACTTCATATTCTGTTTTTGATGGCTACAGATATTTCAACACTTATATTCTTTGCTTCGACACAAAAGGCGAAAAAATTTGGGATAATGGTATGGAAATAATGAATCTGTTATCGTATGACCTCTTCCCGCGAGTGGTTGTCTATTTTGATAACAATGACGTGGTTCTTTCATATAATTATGACGGTAAAATTGCTGCAAAGATTATCAAAAACAGCAAAGTAGTTGAGGGGGTTGACTACTTCCCAATCGAGACATCATATATTAAAGACAAGGTTGTCAGCGATACAAAAAGCCAGATGGAATACTGGTATGACCACTATTTTATCGCTTATGGTTTTCAGACTATTAGAAATAATGCCTTTGTATCAAACAGTAAAAGACTGGTTTTTTACATTAATAAGGTGGTTTACAAATAAGATAAACCCCAACAGATTTAAAAAAACCTGTCAGGATTTACAATCTCTATTTTAAATCATTTTCGATGGATCTACCCACTCCTCAAACTCTTGCTCCAACAGATACTCTAATGTAAGAGCAGCTTCTTTAAGAGTTGTTCCTTCCTTATGTGCTTTCTTTGCAATTTCTGCTGCTTTCTCATAGCCGATGTGAGTGTTTAATGCTGTGACAAGCATCAGCGAATTCTCAAGATTCTTATTAATGTAAGGCATGTTAGGTTCGATTCCCACAGCACAATTATCATTAAAAGATACACAAGCATCACCAAGCAAACGGGCTGACATAAGCAAATTGAAAATCATTACAGGCTTAAAAACATTCAGTTGAAAATGCCCCTGCAATCCGCCAACATTAATAGCTGCATCATTTCCTATTACCTGGGCGCAAACCATACTTAATGCCTCATTTTGTGTAGGGTTGACTTTCCCGGGCATAATTGAAGAGCCGGGCTCATTAGCCGGAAGCTGAATTTCTCCGATTCCACATCTTGGGCCTGAAGCAAGCATTCTCGTGTTGTTAGCAATGTGCATCAGACTAACGGCAAGAGTTTTCAATGCTCCCGAAGTTTCAACAATTGCATCGTGTGCCGACAGTGCCTCGAATTTATTCTCGGCAGTGCGGAAAGGATATCCTGTCAGTTCAGCAATTTTTGCTGCTACCTTCACATCATAACCATCAGGAGTATTTAAACCAGTACCCACAGCAGTACCGCCAAGAGCAAGTTCCTGCAAATGGTCAAGAGTGTTTTTTAGTGCTTTAATACCATGATTTAACTGCGACACATAGCCAGAAAATTCCTGTCCGAGAGTTAAAGGGGTTGCATCCATCATATGGGTACGGCCTGTTTTTACAATGTCTCCAAACTCAATAACTTTTGCGGCCAATGTATCGCGCAGTTTTACAACTCCCGGCAAAGTGGTTTCAACAATCATCTTATATGCCGCAATATGCATCGCCGTCGGGAAAGTATCATTTGATGATTGAGATTTATTAACATCATCATTGGGATGGATGGTACTTTTACCATCTCCCAGTTCCCCACCATTCAGGACATGTGCCCTATTGGCAACAACTTCATTCATATTCATATTCGACTGTGTGCCAGAGCCTGTCTGCCAAATAACTAACGGAAAGTTATCATCCAGCTTGCCTTCCAAAACCTCATCACATGCCAGGGCAATTAATTTTGTTTTGTCATCAGCCAAAACACCCAGATCATTATTTGTCAGAGCCGCTGCTTTTTTCAGATATGCAAATGCCCTGATTATTTCTATCGGCATTGAAGCCGGGTCACCAATAGGGAAGTTCATTTTTGAACGTTGGGTTTGTGCTCCCCAGTACTTGTCGGCAGGAACTTCAACAGTTCCCATTGTGTCTTTTTCGATTCTGTATTCCATTTTCTTATGTTTTAATTGTTTGTTTCATTTAATCTGCGAATTGGTTGAATCATTCGGTTGAATCAACTTAGTTGTCGCCCTGTGCGTACTCGAAGGGCATTACTTAAAAAGCTCATCCATATTCTCAGGTGGATCGGCCCATACTGCTTTATAATCTTTAACAACTATAGGTCTTTTTATCAGCTTTGGATTCTCCACCATTATCTTAACCCACTCCTCATCCACAAAGTTTTTACCTTTAAACTGCTTTTTGTAAATATCTTCCTGAGTACGAATCATATCCTGTGGCTTTAAGTTCAATTTTATAAGAATATCTTTGAACTCATCTTCAGATATTGGATTTTTCAAATATTCAACAACTTCAAAATCAACACCTTTACCATCAAGATATTTGAGTCCGGCACGCGATTTTTTGCACCTTGGATTGTGATATATTTTAATCATTAAAACCGGTTTTTAATATTCCTCCCAAAAGTATAAAGGATTTTACAATTATCGGCTAAATATGAAAAATATTTGATAAAAAATTCAAAATTAAAAACAAATCAAAAATTCAAAGAATAAAATTCTAAAACAGGAA
>JAOZOC010000599.1 GCA_029933495.1 Bacteroidales bacterium | reverse complement strand
ACAATCAGAGTTGAAAAGGATAAGACATTATCCGATTTTATTGATTTGGACAAACTGCTTGGAAAGACAATGCACATAAATCCTGGAATTAACCCTGAAGGTGATTATATGTTGCGCTCCGCTTTTTCAACTGACGGAACAAAGCTTTTTGTGGTTACCGGTCAGACGGAAAATGTTACTGTTTTTGATTTTGAAACAATGACCCCGATCACAGTAATTGAAGGTTTAGCCGGCTATCCTGTTGATATTGCTGTAACAGATGATTACGCCGTTGTAGGTTGCCTTGGTAGTATTATTTATGTTATAGACCTGTCGGATTACTCCATTGCTGAGGAATTTGCATATTCGGGCGACGGACAGGCAGTTACTGTTGAAGTAACTCCCGATGGAAATTATGCCTATGTTGCTTTTGATGTTACTGATCAGCTTGCAAAAATTGATCTGGTAAACATGGAAATTGAAAATACATTTATTGATTTTCCCGTTCAGCTTCTGACATTTTCATTTATTTCGACAGGAGGCAGGTCAACATTTAAGCATTCCCGTTTCGTTATTTCGCCTGTTGAAGATGCTTTGATTGTTGGTGATGGTGAGAATTCTGTTGTTTTTTTTGATGCTGTTTCCGGTGGAATCGCCTATTCGGTTGAGGGCATACCCAATTGTAATACTGTCGGGCTTTCGGGTAACGGTTCAAAAACCATAGCACTTAGCTTTGACTGGAATTCAAACATATTAAAAGTCTTCCAAATTGATAATGTGACTCATACAATTACAGGAACAGTTGCGGTGACAGGATATTCATTAATGACAAATGAAGTTGCCGTGAATTATGACGGTGAAAAGGCATATATTGGCGTAAGTAATAATTCCTCTGCTCTTGTCAGGTTTGAAACATCGGATTTTCAGACCTATAGCCAGAATTACACTCCATTCTGGCTTGGCACCTCTCCTGATCATAATTATGCTGTTCACGGACAGAACCGGTTTTCAATATTTGATTTTGAAAACGAATCTTTTTCCGACCATCTTTGGGGAAATACCCAGTCTTTTGGGGCGGTTTCGCCTGTTGAGCTTAAGGTTGCAGGTTACGGGCCTTTAAGATATGAAGGTGTTTACTTTTATGACTGTACTGATCCTGAAAATATTGATTTTAAAGGAAAAGAACTTGCCGGTTACCCGCCTGAAGGTGATACTCCATACAGGATCGCAATCTCTCCGGATGGGACAAAAGCCGTAACGGTTAACGGCCTTTCCGAAAACATTTCAATTATTGATATGCAAACTTATACCGTTGATACAATTATTTTTATGGGTGAGAATTGCTGGGAAGTTGCCATCACTCACGATTCACAATGGGCTATACTTGGTGGCTATGACCAGAATTCGATTAAAATTGTGAATTTGTCAACTTTTGAATATGTAAAAGAGGTAACGACCGGACAACGGCCAATGATGATACAGATCAGTCCTGATGACAATTATGCTTATGTTGGAAATCTGAAAGGAAATTCTGTTTCCATTGTTGAGCTCGACGGAGAGAACAGTCAGCTTATTACAACGATTCCAACCGGAGTAATCGGGATAAGTTATGCCGCATTTGGCGTAAAGAGCGGTGTGGAGCTTGACCCAACCGGTCAGTATTTGCTTGTAGCTGCAAGTTTTGATGACAAAGTACAGGTTATTGATGTAGCACAGCAACAGATAGTTGCAGATCTACCTGTCGGCTCCTTTCCGTTGCAAATAGCATTTAACCAGACAGGCGATTATGCTGTCGTAACAAATATGAACAGCAACACTTTCTCATTGATTCATGTGGACGGGGCAGCCTCTTCGGTTGTGGGAACATATTCAAGTGGGGGGCAGAGGCCATTACGACTTGCATATAATTCTTTTGCAGATGAATTCGGAATAATTAATTATGATTCTAAAACCGTTGTAAATGTTGATGCTGAAACGGGAACAATTAACAGTACAGATTATTATTCATCTTTTGGCGCTCCTATGCAGATAAAATATGATGTACAGGGTAAACCAATTGTGATTACAATGGATACTGACCAAAGCCTGTTGATAAAAGATATGGATGAGGCCATCGAACTGCCTGCTACTCCCACATATTTCAGTTATTGTCAGGAGACAAACAGTGCAGCTGTTTGTATGCCCGGTCCTGATTATGTTACTGCAGTTGAATATGAACTGAACACCAATCCACCTGTTGCCGATTTTGAAGCCAATATTACAACAATCCAGATGGGTGATGCTGTTGAATTTACGGACCTGTCTGAAAACGATCCTACAAGCTGGGAATGGAGCTTTGAAGGTGGCACACCAACAACTTCAGATGAACAGAATCCAACCATTATGTATGAAGGTAATGGCACTTTTGATGTTTCTTTGACAGTAACCAATCCTTATGGCTCGGATACCAAAATAGTTGAGGATTATATTGCTGTTGACACTCTGACTTTTGTAAACAGTTATGGCGAAACATTTAATTTAACCGTATTTCCGAATCCGGTTTCAGATAAATTGTATCTTACATTAAATAAAAAATCGCAACAGGAA
>JAOZOC010000083.1:8905-9958 GCA_029933495.1 Bacteroidales bacterium | reverse complement strand
TCGTAAAAAGATTCGGCTTTACAGACACTGAGTTTGAGCGTCAGAAAACCGACCTCCTGCGTGGTTATGAAAAAAGTTTTAACGAGCGTGATAAAATCAAATCAGGTGCGCTGGTAAATGAGTACCTCCAGTATTTCCTGACAAAAGAACCGGCACCGGGAATAGAAACGGAATATGAACTTGCGAAACAACTGCTCCCGACTATCAAGCTTGAAGAGATAAATAAACTTGCGAAAGAGTGGGTAACGGATGAAAATATGGTTGTATGGATTACTGCTCCCAAAAAAGAGGATGTTAAAGTACCGACAGAAGCTGAGATTATTTCAATAATTGGAGCTATAAAAACAACCGACCTTGTCGCTTATGAGGATAAAGTTTTGGATGAACCGCTTATCAGTGAAGAAATTACTCCCGGGAAAGTTGTTGAAGAGATGGAGATGGAAGAGGGATATACAAAGTGGGTGTTAAGTAATAGTGTTGAGGTTTATATAAAGACAACTGATTTTAAAAATGATGAAATTCTTTATAAAGGATATAGCACAGGAGGCACTTCACTTATACCTGACGAAGAAATCGCTACAACACTTGCTTTCAATTCGGTTATCAATGAAAGCGGACTCGGAAACTTCAGCAATATCAACCTTGAGAAAAAATTGTCAGGTAAAATTGTGAGCCTGAATGCAAGCCTCTCTGCATTACGGCAGGAATTCAGCGGACACGCAAGCCCGCAGGATATTGAAACATTACTGCAGCTCCAGTATCTCTATTTTACAAATCCACGAAAAGACTCTGAGGCTTTTAAAAAGGTGATTGACAATCAGTTGAACCAGGCAAAATTTTCGGCTGCAAATCCACAGATGGCCTTTTTTGATACGCTTGCATCCGTTACAACTTCAAATTCGCCGAGGACATTCGTAATCCCGACTGAGGAGCAGATCAAAAGCATTAAGCAGGATTATATTTATGATATTTATAAAAAACAGTTCCAGCATGCAGATGGTTTCAGGTTTTTCTTTGTTGGAAATGTTGATAAGGAGCAGTTGAAACCTTTTG
>JAOZOC010000083.1:0-8895 GCA_029933495.1 Bacteroidales bacterium | reverse complement strand
GCACTTTATGAACGATTTCAAAAAGAAGGAACGCCTTTTGTTGAAAAATATCTTGCAAGCCTGCCGGTATCAGGTGAGGAACTGAAATGGAAAGACAGGACTCCGAAATTTCCTGATGGAGTTAGGTCATTCACATATCACAAAGGAAAAGAGCCTCAAAGCATGGTCGTTATCTCAATGAAAGGTGATTATAAATACAGCTTTGAAAATAATCTGATTTTCAAAACGCTGGAAAAGACATTGAGTATTAATCTGCGCGAGAAGCTTCGTGAAGAAGAGAGCGGTACGTATGGCGTGTGGGTTCAGAAAAATTATCAAAAGTATCCGCGAGAGGACTATTCTTTGACAATTGCCTTCGGTTGTGCTCCTGAAAATGTTGACAAGCTGGTGAATGCCACTTTTGATGAAATCAAAAATATGCAGGAAAACGGCCCGGATGATAAGGTTCTTAACAAAGCAAAAGAGACATTTATTCGTGAAAAAGAATCGGCAGTCAGAGAAAACAGTTACTGGCTCGGTAAGCTTGACAATGTTACATTCTTGGGCTCTAAAATTATTCCGGTTGAAGAATATAACAAAGCTGTAAATGCTGTAACATCAGAACAGGTAAAAGAGGCTGCTGCCAAATATATAACTTTAGACCACTATGTTTATGGGGTTGTGAAGCCGGAGGTGGAATAGTATGAAAAACCTAACAGGTCTTTGAGACCTGTTAGGTTTATTATTGATATACCGCTTGAGCTATAGGTCTATTACTCAGATACTACGAACTGTTCCGGATTAAAATGCAAGCCATTGCGTATGACTAATCCAGAACTTAACCCGAATAATGTTTATTAGTATCAATCAGGTTTTGACTCCGCTCAACCTGACTTTTTACGGATTAAACATTTATTGGATAAGTTCCCTTGTATTGATTTATACCGAGGAGATTATTTTATTATCAGTTTCTGAGAAGTCAGCAAATTGTTATCCTTGCCAGAGACTGTCAAAAAGTATAATCCTTTAATATCTAATTTGTCTAAATCAATTCTGAATTCATCATCAATCACCGTTTTATCAAAGACAACATTTCCCAACAAGTCTATTATCTCGACCTCTTTAGAGCTTTGTTTATTTCCCCAAAATTGAAGAATTACATAACCTTCTGCCGGATTAGGAAATATTCTAACTTCATTACTTTGAACGGCTTTCCTTACCCCTACAGTTGACTCATTATACAAAATATCAACTTCAGTTGCATTAAGCACTCTGTCATAGATACGAACATCATCTAAACTTCCTTTCCAGTATGTATCAAAATAAGCAAATGTCAAAGGCCTTGGAAAGTAATATATATTTCCCGGCCACAATGTCGAATCCACATAGACCCCATTGATATATGCCCTGATATAATTCCCGTCATAAGTACCTACAAAATGACTCCATTCATCAAAATTTGGTGTTCCGAAAGCACTATTTGTATTTGGTATGGATATAGCCATTGCCACAGAGTCAAAACGAGTACCAACTCCAAAATCAGCACACGCTAAAAAGTATTTAGAGGAAGTGATTTGGTTAAACTTTACCCATAATGAAACAGACACCTTATTATTATTTGCAAATTGTTCCTGCTCAGTCGTAATCTTATCATTTATTCCATCGAAATAATATGCAGAATTTGCATTTTCAAATCTGTCGGGAATTAAGGTTGCACCAAAGACAGTCCCATTATATCCATAGCCACTTTCGTCATCTGCATTGCCATTAAAAGGCCAGTATCCGACCAAACCCTCGGTTGGAATCTGGGCATAAGAAGTTTCTGCAAAAAAAACCGCAGAAAGCAAAACTAAAAGTAAAACGATCTTTTTCATGAGTTTGCATTTTATGTTAAAAATAGTTTATAAAATCACAGCTAACCTGCAAATTTAACATATTTCAAATGCAATGTCAAGCAATTACAAAGTTACTTTTCAAAAAAATGCATCTCACGAATATACTCCCAAACTTTCGGAGGAAGCATATAACGCATATCTTTGCCTTCTTTTATTGATTTGCGGACAAAGGTTGATGATATCTCCATCAAAGGGGTATGAAATATTTTTACTGAATGATGATTGCCAAATTTACTATTTTTATACCCTGGGCGGGCATAAACGTACATTTTGTACAGTTCAAGAATACGGTCTGCATTTTTCCATTTGTCAAAATTTGGCAACTGATCAGAGCCGGCAAGAAGAACAAATTTATGTTCGGGGTATTTCTCCTCAAGATATGTTAATGTGTCAATTGTATATGATGGTTGCGGCATTCCAAATTCTATATCAGTAACCCAAAATCTCAGATCATCTTCAATCGCAGTGCGTACAAGCGCAAGCCGATGATGATCGGCAAGAAGAGTCTTTTTATTCTTAAACGGGCTTTGAGGAGAAACGACAAACCAAACCCTGTCAAGGTCAGTATATTCAACAAACCAATTTGCTATTATCATATGCCCAATATGAATCGGATTGAAGGAACCGAAAAAAAGACCTGTTTTTTTTCCTGATTTCATATCACAAAAGTAATGATTTAGATATTATCAAAATAAAAACATATAAAAAGCTTGCCAATATCATTTAAATAAGTAATTTTGCCGCCAATATAGAATCGTTCTAAATAAGCTCTGTTATGATAGTTAACGCGCAAACAAAAATATCAAAACTCATTAATGAGAATCCTGAAGCTATTGATGTTATAGCCTCAATAAACAAGCATTTTAAAAAGCTTAAAAATCCGGTACTTAGAAAACTTCTTGCTCCTAGAGTGAGCGTTTCCGAAGCTGCCAGGATTGGCGGTGCAACTGTAGAGGAATTTCTCAACCGTCTTAAGAGTATTGGATTTGAAGTTGATTACAGCTTTAAAAATACAGAGATGAACTTTGAAGCAGGCACAGAAAACAAAATGGAGGAGATAAATAAAAGGAAATTAGTTAGTATGGATGTACGCCCTGATATTGCAAGAGGAGAAGACCCCTTTAAACTTATTATGGGATTGATAAAAACCCTTCCTGATGACAGTGTACTTGAGATTATTAATGTTTTCGAACCTATACCGCTAATAAGCCATCTGAAAGATAAAGGATACAGCTCCCTAACTGAGCGTCCTGAAGAAAATGTGGTAAATACTTACTTTTGGAAAACAGGTGAAGTTAAAGCAGATAAATTACCTGATATTAAAGAGGTTGAGGAGCCTACATTTGAAGAGAAACTTGAATTCTTTGGTGATAAGATTATAACTCTTGACGTACGAGGTCTTGAGATGCCGGAACCTATGATGAACGTTCTTATTGAAACTGAGAAGCTACCTGACGGATACGGACTTTATGTTCACCATCAACGAATTCCACAATATCTTTTGCCAGAGCTTAAAAAGAGAGGGCTAAATATTTTGCATTACAAAGAGGATGAAAATAATGTAAAGCTTCTTATTCACAAATAAAAAAACTCAATAAACCATGCAAGGATTAGCAACAGATAATGCGCCGTCGCCGGGAGTAGTTGTTCCGCACTTCGTTTATGCAGCAATATCATTTATTATTGTTGCTGTATTAATGCTTCTGTCAGCAAGCTCATTCACAGGATATTTTTTCGAACCGCATTTACTTGCTATAACACATGCAGCAGTTCTGGGTTGGGGGACAATGATTATCTTCGGTGCACTTTATCAATTGATACCGGTAATATTTGAGACTGCACTTTATAGCGAACGCCTGGCAAAAGCCACCTTCTGGACATTTGGGGCTGGAGTTATTATGATGGTTTATACTTTCTGGAATAATGAATTTTCAACTTTGCTCGTATATTCTGCAAGTCTGACTTTCATTGCACTGATGATGTTTCTGTTTAACATCGTGGCATCAACCAGACGTGCAACAAAAAAGACTTTCCTTTCCTATTTTATCACAACAGCAACATACTGGCTTGGACTAACAGCTTTTCTTGCGCTATTAATAGCTCTGAATTATGAATTTAATTTCTTCAGTCAATCGCATTTACTCTACCTGAAAATGCACGCACATATGGGAATGGTGGGTTGGTTTCTTCTTTTGATTATGGGTGCATCGGCCACACTAATTCCGATGTTCCTCGTGTCGCACCAAATGAATGAAAACAAACTTAAATATGCATTTTATTTTGTTAATGCAGGGCTAATACTTCTGGAACTTGACTGGCTGTTTCTGCATGGCACGGTTATGCTTCCGGTCTGGGGCCTTATAATTGCAACTGGTATCATTTTCTTCCTCTCTTACGTTCGCGAATCCTATAAAAAAAGGCTTCGCAGGGTTCTTGATGTAGGAATGAAACATACGATGATTGCTGTCGTTTTTATGCTACTTCCCGTTATTCTGGGTATAGTTGCATCAGTTAGCGGTCTGGGTTTCGACCATAACTTTTACTGGAGAATAATAATGTTATACGGATTCTCAATTATTTTCTTTTTTATAACATCCCTTATTCTTGGACAGACCTACAAAACAATTCCATTTATTATATGGCTTGTTGAATATAAAAGCTTCGTCGGGAAGACAAAAACTCCATTACCAAGAGAGCTTTACTCTGAGAAACTTGGCACCATACAGTTATACTTTTATTTGGCATCAATACCAGTTCTTATTACAGGTATTCTGGCAGCCTCTGAAATCATTTTTGAAGTTGGTGCCGCATTGCTACTTATAACATCTGTTTTATACAATATTAATGTGTTTAAAATTATACTTCATAAATCAAAAATAGTGTTGTAGTACGGGGTTATTGGTTAGGAGTAATATAATTAGAAATTGAGAGATATTGAACTAAAGATTGAGAAGTTAATTAATATCATTAGAAAAAAAACCTGATAAAGGTTAAATTAATTGTTTGATAATATAATAAAATTGAAAATTGCATGAAAACACCTGAAGAAATAAAAGCGGTTGAATCACAAACCTGGAATATTCTAAAATTCGTAATTGATCCTGAGGTAGAGGTTAATATAGTTGACATGGGTCTTATATATAAGGTTGAGTATAATGGAGAAACAACAATCAATATTACAATGACGCTATCAACTCCGGCCTGCCCAATTGCAGATGCTATTGTGCTGAATGTTGAACAGGCAATCAAAAATAAGTTCACTGATTTTGAGGTTGATGTCACCCTGGTATTTGATCCACCATGGTCACCTGATATGGTTAGCGAAGAGGGAAAAGTGTTGCTTGGGCTTTAATATCCGACATTCAAGAATATTGCTTCTGCGGCAATTCTAAAAAGGTTTTGGTCAGGTTGAGCGGAGTCGAAACCTGACTTTAGGACAGCACCAGTTCTATTTCCTAATATTCTCTTTTGTATTCGATTTATCATCAAAATGATGCAATGAACCGAACGTGCTTCCGTAATCAATTGCATTGGAAATAATTTCTTTCGGAAAATTTAGTGATTTCATTAATTCAACAACATTTGTTTTTTTCTGAACACCCTGATGAATCTTATAATCAAAGACTACTCTATTGTTAACAAACCGGTTATCAAAATAAAATTGTTCGTAGTAATCACTTACAAAATCAATTATGTCTAAATCATGAGTAGTAACAAATACCATAGAATGACTCTTTGCAAGGTAATTTAATACAGATGAAGCCAATGTAATCCGGTCTTTTGAATTTGTTCCTCTATATATTTCATCAATCAAAATAAAATGCATATCCTGCGAAGATGCAATCGATTTCAGTATCTGCTTTGTCCGGAGTAATTCATCCATAAAGAAGCTTATTCCTTCCGTCAGTTTGTCCCTGTTTTGTATTGAAGAGAAGAGCTTTAAAGGCGGAAGCTCAAATTTACTGCTAAATGTAAAATTAATGGTTTGTGCCAGAATGACATTAACGCCGATAGTCTTTAGGAAAGTCGTTTTCCCCGACATATTTCCACCAGTAATAATAGCATTGCTACCATTAGTTATGATACTGTTACTTTTACAATCCGCAATCAATGGGTGGTAAACATCCAAAGCAGTAATTTTATTGCCAGAAATAAACAGGGGCTCGACATAATTTGTGTACCCTGTTTTTAAGGATGCAACTGATATAGCTGAATCAACACACCCAACAAACCGGTAAGCCCTGAGTAACAATTTTGAATTTTTGTTTATCAAAGAGATTATGCGGTTATACTGAATTGCATCAGCCAGAAATATACCTTTAATAATTTCAACAATATAAAACAGAATAGCTGAGAATTCATTTGAAACATCAATATTTACAGAAAGGAAGAGGCTCTTTTTTGAAATTGTATTTAAAACTTTCTTTTCCTCGTTGGAAAGCAACTCCTTTTCATTATCATTTTGAAACATTTGATTACAACACACATCAAGAGCTTTCAGATTTTTAAAATCCAGCGTATGCAGATTAATATTTCTTTTAAAATAGTAGTGAAGACTTGTATTCACTACACCTACAAAAAGAAATGGCAAAAAGAATGATGAATTAATAAAAGTTAAACCAATCAACAGAAGTGACAAGAACGATAGCACCCATATATATTTAGGAATACCAGAGGTTACCTCATTAAACAGAATGTTTGGCAAATTATAAGAATCCGACTTATTGTATTTTTTTAAAATGAGTGAATTGTCAATTCGCTTATCGCTATTTTTAAGGTAATGCTTAACCTTTGAATCAAATTCCAAAAATTCCTTTTTCGAGAAATTACAATGCAACTTTTGATATAATACTTGTTCACCGGTTTTCGTTAATGTCCTGTCAACAGAAGAAAATACTTCATCCATATCCAGATCATTCCATGTTCTTTCATCAATGCAACTTTTATTCTCATCATTTAAATTGAAATAAACTTTGACCAAATCAATATCGACATTTTTATCAGAAGGATTACCAAAGGATTCTTCCAGCTCCAGTTTGATTCTGTTTTTCCTGTTTAAACCTTTTAACTGCATAAAGCATTGATTAACGATCCAACTGAATAGTTACGACTTCACCATTTTCAATTAAACTATTAAAAAACACATTATCTTTATTGAAAACTTTAACCGAAATTTTCTCATTTTCTCTTTTCACTTCAATATCAAATGTTCTGTTAAAGGCATTTATCTTCCTCAGAGCCATTAAATTCCAATCATCCGGCAGCTTTGGCGACATGGAAAAAGTGCTAAATCCTTCAGGACGTATCCCATAGAGGCCTTCGGTTACGACCCTGCAATACAATGCGCTTTCAGCTGACAGATGCCTTTGATTTCCTTCAGGATATGCTTCAACTGCATAAGGCACATGTTCTCCCAATAACCGCCGTTTAGAATAATAGATAAAGTAATCCATAGCACGTTTTGTATATCCTGCTGCAAATACTCCCCGCAAGGCATAAAGTGTTGCCCTGTCCCAGAAGGTTGTACTTCCGGCTTCTGATGCAAGACCGTCAGTTGTCCAGAGTTTATCAGAGAACAGAGCGTCAACTGTCCCCTCACGCCTGTCAAAAATATCCACTGTCAGAGGAGTACATATCCAGGCTCTCAGAACATCATTGCCTTTATAATACCTGTAAGTTTCAAAACCGTCCATTGTTGCACCAAAATAGTCTTCAATAGCTTTGCGGATAGCTTTTGACTGTAAGTCATAATCTGCAAGCTGACCCTGATCAATTCCCAGTTCCTTTCCCAGCATCGAGGCCGAGATTAAAGCATCGTAGTACAAAGCGGATGTATTGAGGTTTGCATCACCTGCCGGAAAACGAAATTCCAGCTCATCGCAGTCAGAAGCCACAACACCTTCGCTGTTTATCTTTCTTTTGGAATATTCGAGGCTCCATTCAATTAATGGCCACAACTGCAGTGCTGTTTCTTCATCACCATAGGCCAAGGCAAAGCGTGAGGCGCCATAGGCAATCATAGCCATATCTCCCCTGTCGCCTGCGCCGTTCCAATAGTCTGTTCCTTCGGCAACTATAGAGCTTGGGATAGGTTTATACTCGTCATTCATATAATTTGCAAAGTTGCGGAATGAGTTGATTGCCGATTCATTACCTGCTAAATTTCCCAAAAACGGGAAAAAGGGGTTTGCATATTCAGCCTGGTCATTTGCCCAAATTGCAGCATAATATCTTCCACCACCGGGCCCATGCATTAATCCGCCCTTTGTGTGATAGATACTTTCAACAACCCTCAGCTTTGCAAAGGCAAAAGCCCTGTTTAAATCTTCATCCGGTGATTCAAAAACCAGATTAGAAAAAGTTTTATCTACAAAAGCTTCACGTTTTTTCAATTCATATTCGGGTGAAACATAATTATCTTCTTCACAAAGCTTCCGCCCTGAATATATTATTGCAAAATCTACAGATTCATTAGCATCTAATGTAAAACTCCCCTCCTTATTATATGATATTTTGATGATGTATGATCCATAAACACCTTTACCGGCATCTGTTGTATCAGATATCACAAACTTCGGAATTTCAACTGTAACAGGATTTAAGGTTGTATTAGTTACTTCCACCTTATCTATAAACACAGGCTGATCTGTCGAAGGAAATAATTGATGTTTAATTGAAATACCTGTTAGAGATTTTGATTCATAGCAAAGCTTTCCTTTTATGCTAAAAACTGATGGGTACTCATCAACAGGCTTACCATCTACCTTAATCTGAGGGATTTTTTCGTTGTCAATTTTATACGACAGGCTGGCATGAGTGTCATTTGGAATTGTCCTGAACATAGGAAAGACAAGATGTACATTTTGTTTTAGTTTCCCATCTTCTACTCCATAATGAACGATTGTTGAAATAAAAAATCCACTCATCTCAATATGGTCAATATGCGAATCTTTTTCTTTAACCTCCCACTTAATACTGCTGTTATCTGCCAGCAACCATCTTAATGAGTCCTGGGATTTTA
>JAOZOC010000598.1:1352-2566 GCA_029933495.1 Bacteroidales bacterium | reverse complement strand
ATAACAAGATTCTTGCCAATATTATTGCAAATCAGGATGTGCATAAACGCTATGGTGGTGTTGTGCCGGAGCTTGCATCCAGGGCTCATCAGCAGAATATTATTCCTGTTGTTGATACTGCATTGAGAACAGCAGGTATTGATAAAAAAAAGTTGAATGCTGTAGCATTTACACGAGGCCCGGGCCTGCTTGGTTCTTTACTTGTTGGAACCTCCTTTGCAAAGGCTTTTGCTTTGGGACTCAACATTCCTTTGGTCGAAGTTGACCACTTGCAGGCTCATATTCTGGCTCATTTTATCCAAAATGCTGATGAAAACATAATTATACCATCGTTGCCGTTTTTGTGTCTGACAGTTTCCGGTGGCCACACTCAGATTACTTTGGTGAAGGATTATCTTGAAATGGAAATTATCGGTAAGACTATTGATGATGCAGCCGGTGAAGCATTTGATAAAGCTGCAAAAATTATGGGACTAACTTACCCCGGTGGTCCTGTTATTGACAAGTTGGCTAAAGATGGAAACCCTGACAGGTTCAGGTTCCCAAAGCCGAAAATAAAAGAACTTGATTTCAGCTTCAGCGGGTTAAAGACATCATTTCTGTATTTTGTAAGGGATAACCTGAAAAAAAATCCTGACTTTATTGAGCAAAATAAAAATGATCTTGCTGCTTCAATTCAGAAAACTATTGTTGAGATATTGATTGATAAGCTTACAACTGCAGCTGAACAAACAGGAGTGAAAGATGTTGCAATTGCGGGTGGAGTGTCGGCAAATTCGCTGGTCAGGTCAAGATTGACAGAGGAGGGGCAAAAAAGAGGCTGGAATGTATTTATCCCCGATTTTCAGTTCACAACAGATAATGCTGCAATGATTGGTATCGTGGGGTATTTTAAATATCTGAAAGGCGAGTTTTCTGATCAGAGTGTGGTGCCGTATGCCAGGAGTAGTGGATGATTATTTGGATTTGCTGTCATTCGCTTCGCTGTCATTGGTTGTGTTTTAATGTGAGTGAGGTTTATTTTTAATGTCGTCATTGACAGGCATCTGTGGGTCAGCAGGGAGCGCTGGAATGCCGTGACAATCTGCTAATTATATTGCTGACAATCTATGTTTAAGGCGTGGGAAGTAATACAAAAACGAAATATAGAATTATCAATGATTTTTTAAGAATTAAGTTTATGAAAAACGATCAGCTTTCACAAGAAGAAATGT
>JAOZOC010000598.1:0-1342 GCA_029933495.1 Bacteroidales bacterium | reverse complement strand
AGCTTCCTCGAAGCAAAGCACGAATTATACAACCGTCCGGGTTTTATTGAGGATGACCCGATTTCTATTCCCCATAACTTTTCAGGAAAAGAGGATATTGAAATATCCGGTTTTCTTACTGCAACAATAGCCTGGGGTAACCGGAAGATGATTTTGCGTAATGCAAACCGGCTGATGCAAATGATGGATGATGCTCCTTATGATTTTATTCTGAACTTCACGGAGAACGATCTGAAACCTTTCGACTCATTTGTCCATCGCACTTTTAACGGAACCGATTGCAAATATTTTCTGAAAGCAATGAAATTTATCTATACCGAAAAGGGAGGTCTTGAAGCTCTCTTTGCAGGAGATGCACGAGATGATATGAAGGAGCTGATCTCGCGATTCAGGTCTCTGTTTTTTGAGCCTGAACATCCTGCCAGGACTGAGAAGCATGTGGCAAACCCAGTGAAAGGTTCATCAGCTAAGCGTATTAATATGTTTTTACGCTGGATGGTTCGTAATGATGGTCGTGGAGTAGATTTTGGCATTTGGAATAGTTTAGAACCTTCACAATTATATTGTCCTCTTGACGTACATTCCGGAAACATTGCCCGCCGGTTGGGACTGCTTACCAGGAAGCAAAATGACTGGAAAGCTGTGTCGGAACTTACTGAAAGCTTACGGATATTTGATAAAAATGATCCTGTTAAATATGATTTTTCCCTCTTTGGCCTTGGGGTGAATGAGAAGTTTTAGTGGAATTGTCAGATTGGAGAGACAATTAGTATCTGAACTTCACGCTCGACCTGGCCAAATTATCCTGGAATCTTAACACATTTTTTACACACCCCCACCACCCCACTATCCATCACACCCCCTCTCGGCTTGCGCTATAAATCCAGCGCGCAGAGGGGAGTAAGGTACATGCTTTTTGGTTATAGTTGCAAAATTTGACAGAGGCCACACTCCCCTCTGTGGGATAGCCAATAAAAATAAATAGCAAATTGTTACTGCTATACAAAAAATATCTAAATTTGTAGGTTCAGCTACTAAAAAAACCAATATGAAACGATTAGATTTAGTTAACACGATTCTTGCCACGATGTTCACAGTCGGTGGACTTCTTGCGGCAGACAACGTGCAAGCCCAAACGCAAAACGATACCATCTGGGGGACAGGAGTGTTCTGGGCAAAAACTGCAGGAGGCACAACAATTAATAACGAAAGTATAGTATGCACCCCTTTAGAAATGCAAGGAGATACGATTCCAGACACCACATATACCTTTGTCACAAACAATGGAGGCCAAGCAATCTTTCAACTTCCAGTAATGATAGACTTAGGAACACACTTGGAC
>JAOZOC010000597.1 GCA_029933495.1 Bacteroidales bacterium | reverse complement strand
TCCATCATATTTCCATTTTCTTGTAATAAACTCAAGGTTAATCAGGAAGCGAAATGTCCATGTACCAAAAAGGTGCATAAATATTGGGGATTTAATTAAAGCTTCAATTGTCACTGCTGTAAATGGAATGGAAATAACAACATATCTCTTTGAAACACGCTTTAACTCTTTAAGAGCTTTTGGAACATCTTCCCACGGGATATGTTCAATTATCTGAAATGCACAGACCACATCAAATTCATTATCTTTAAACGGCAGATTCCTTACATCACCTACAAAATCCGGTTCCAGGCCTTTATCTATATCACATGAGTATATTTTCTGATTATGCTGCCTCAAATAATTGACAAGTGTCTTATTGCCTACTCCTATCTCGAGAATACTGTCAGGCTTTAGTCCGGTAATAAATTTTACCTGATAATAGTAAGAGTGAAATCTCCCCTGATCATCATAGGAAGGTTCTTTATAATCGTTTGAATCTTGTTGTCTATTCATAAGCTACCTGATTAATCAAATTTTTCCAAAATTAGTTTTTCAAGTTTCTTAACCTGGTTTTTCCTGTGAAATTGTTTAAAATACTCAATATCTGTTTTTAGCCTCTGGCGAGTTTCCCATAATTCATAAGCTTTCCTGATTATTTGTTTTATTTCACCAATATTGTTTAAATCAGCAATAAAGCCTGCATTACATCTGTTGATGAGTTTTGCCGCTTCTGAATTTTTTTTAGTAAGTGCAATAACCGGCTTTTGCGATGCAATATACTCATATAATTTCCCGGGAATAGCTTTTGACAGCGAATGGGGTAAAACAAGCAGGTTTACATCCGACTCTTTAATGCCCTTAATTGCCATAGAGTGTGGAATTTTTTCTGTTACCGATACTACTCCTTTCAGATCATTGGGAATAGTAACGGCTTTACCTGCACCAATAAATAGTATTCTCAATTCTGGTAGTTCATTCTCACTTATCAATGAACTGACAGCCAATAAAAAATTATAGGGCTTAATGTCAGCATAAAATGAACCTGCATGAGTAATGGTGAAAATCTCATTGTAATTATAATCATCTGAGACTTCAAAATCGAAACCGTTTCTTATTTCCTCAATACAAATATTATCACCGGCCATATTCCTGAATCCATTTACAAAACTTGGCGTTGTAGTAGTTATACAACTTGCTTCGGAGAAAAGCTTTTGTTCAATCTTTTGAAGATATTTATGTTCAAAATAGTTATTAAACGGATTGCGGCTCATTTCATCACGCATATCTGCAATCCACTTAAAGTCAGCCCCTTCCATTTTTAATTTTAAGGCAACAGTATGTGGCGCAACTGTGGGAAAAGAACTGAGTACGATATCAGTTTTATGAATGGCATCAATTTTTTTGAATGCTTTTATTGCCTCTTTTACCCAGTCCTTATATTCATCGTGTATAAAAATACTAAATATGCGATTATACAATGCTTTTATTTTGTGAACTATAAATGTATCCTTTTTACTGAATTTTATTTTCAGAGGGTGTGGTTTATATGTCAATCGTATCATATTTATTGAATTAATATCCCGCACCTTATGGTCAGATTCCGTCTTGGGACAAATAACAGTAATGTTAAACTTTTCCTTGTCAAGATATTTGGCGAAAGCCTCCAGTCTGTATGATGCAATAGATATTACAGGAGGGAAATAGATTGTAAATATAACTATATTTATTTTTTTTGATCCACTATTCATTATAATGTTTTAAATGTTGTATGAAACATAGATAATACCCTAAAATACAAGAATATAACAAAAGACGACTGAGCAATGCAAAAAACTGTCAGTATCGTTGTAACGTTTAAATTAAGACTGCCTGGTATAACAACAGACAGTACCATTATCAAATTACCGGCAAGGTTCAGTATGAAATAGTGCTTCTGTTTTTTTATTATTAAAGGGATAATGTTAACCGGACCTGAAGCGAACTTCACAAATATCCAGATTGCAAGTATGCGCGCATACTCTCCGGCTATAATCCACTGATCGCCAAGGACAAACCCAAACAGCCAGGGACTTATAAACAGGAACAATACTAATCCGGGAAAAGATATTATAGCCATTGACCTTACTATTTTGTTAAGGTTTATGGAGATATCAACTCCTTTGGCAAACTCTTTCGATGCTTTTTGATAAAACACCTGTGAAACTGATGTTGAAATAACCGTCAATGGAATAAGTAGTATTCTGATGGATTTTGATACTTCCCCAAGAGTACCTGAATCAAAAAAAAGGGAGAATACAAATATCAATCCGCTGATCTGCATCATCTCGGTAATTGTCAGTAAGACATTTATTTTCGGGAATTCGGAGTACTTTTTTGCCTGACTTGATATGTGTTTCCCAGATATGGTCTTTATTTGTTTAACATCCGACATTAAGAAACGAAATATAAAAAGAACTGCCGAAAAAATCTGACCAACCAACTGACCTAATATCAACCCCAGTGATGATAATTTCATAAAACCGAAAAGAATAGAACTGCCGGCTTTACCAAAACTTTCGAGTACTTTTGTCATACCGATG
The DNA here is from genome assembly GCA_029933495.1 of Bacteroidales bacterium. Lineage (GTDB taxonomy): Bacteria > Bacteroidota > Bacteroidia > Bacteroidales > JAADJA01 > JAADJA01. The sequence goes on along the minus strand of JAOZOC010000597.1, from coordinate 7 downwards.
ACCTTCA
>JAOZOC010000596.1 GCA_029933495.1 Bacteroidales bacterium | reverse complement strand
AAATGTTATTAGTTACAACCGTTTTGAACATTCCAATTTTACAAATTTGAATTTGTTTTGAGCTTTGTACTTGTTATTTTGGATTTTTAAAAGTGTTCGTGTTAATTAGTGAAACTATTGGATTTTAGCTTGTTCTTTAAGTTCATCAATTCTATCTTCAACGTTCTTTACGTTTCCGGAAGCTGATTTGCTGTACATATCTTCAACCAGGTATGACATTGGGATGTAAGTTTTTTCATCCTGTTACTGACAATATTAAACTGACTATTGAAAATGCAAAATCAGATTATTATGATATCACTATTGTCAATACACTTGGCGTGATTGTCTATTCGGGCAAGGTGGAAGTTTCAGGAACCACAACATTTTCAATTCCCTCGGGAAGTTTCAAATCAGGGCTCTATGTGTTGAGGGTTACCGATAAAAGCGGAAATGGGGTCGTCAGGAAGATTGTTAAGGGGTAAGAGTTTCAATTGGATTTTTCATTTTCATCTAATAATCGGATTGAAAATCCTGCAAGTATCTGGTTCGGGATTATTTCATCAGACGAAACTTTCATTGATCAACGTAACCTGTTAAGGTGATAGCGAAGACTGAGGCCGATATATTGCATTTTCCAAAATCTCGAATAGTTCCAAGACTTTTTATAATTACTTTTTTAACATTTTCCCGCCGTCAATAGCTTTGCCGGCAGAGTTAGTTATTGAATAGACATAAATGCCTTTTTGTAAATTACCAACATCTATTTCATTTTTAATTCTGTCGGTAATAAATCCCTGATAAACAAGCTGCCCCCGGGAATTAAAAAGGTTGAATGTAAGATCATTTCTGTCGGTTTTCAGATATACCTTATCATTGAACGGATTGGGATAAACCAGTACATCCTTGAAGTCGCTGAAGACTTTTTCGTCGTTGCCTGTCAGAATGTCTTCGGGCATTACTTTTTTAATAAATATAACCTGATGTGTCGAACCCTCTTTTTCACGAACTGTGCCAGATGTAAGGCAACCTCCATCCGAAGTGGCTATTAAATAGCGAAAATTATAATCTGTATCGCCGCCATAATACTTACTGCCCTTAACATTGAATTGGGAATCAAATATATAGAATTTATAAACTTCCGTTCCGGTTGGTGCAATCCAGTCATTAAACGCCACAACCCAGATATTATCAGGATCAGTATAATCCATTCCTTTAAAAATCGCGGGACATTGTCTTCCCGGTTCAACTATGGCAGTGTCGTAAACCCACTGTAAATCATCTGTGAGAATATTTAAAACAATATCATAATACGAAGCACCTACGTCATCCTGCCCTACAAATGCTATATTTCCATCAGGAAGATATTTTGCAGTTGCTGGTAGTCCTATTTCATTGGGATAAAAAAAGCTACCAGTTACATATTGTAGCTGTGAATCAATCTTAACCCATTCAAAAGAACCGCCATTAAAATAATAATATCCACTCCCGTTTTGCCTTGCCAATAATTCGCCCCATTGCCTTCCATCAAAATTGATATTGGGATAGTAATTGTAATCAATCAAATCTCCGTTCATATTAATTCTGACCAATGTTAGACAGTACCCCATTGTGCCTGCAAAATTGTCAAGATGTCCGGCAACAACAATATTACCATCCGGATCAATTACCATATCATATAAAATGATCGTAGTATATTCGTCCGGTGTTATTGAATAATACTTCTCATCTAAAATATCAAGGTCTTCATTCATTAAACAACAATAAAGAAATTGCTCTTTCTTTTGCTGGGTCTCTGCTCTACCAATAATCAATAAATTTCCATCATTGTTTTGGGTTCCGAAAAAAAACTTACTATTTGTGTCCTGCTTAGTAATATTTTTCGTTATCATATCAGTGCCATTTGTAAACCGAGCAATAAAAGCCATATTTCCCATCCCTTCCCAATAATAACTACCAAGCATATAGTAATAGTTATCACTTTCCAGAACCGAATATGATGAGCATGGATAATCCGAATTTAAAACATACTCAAATGAATTCTGGCCTGAAACCTTTATTAAGGATATTGCTATTAAGATTAATGTAAATTGTATTTTCATAATAAGTCCTGATTATTATTTCATAGACACTTAATCTCCACTCTAATCTTAGAGCGGCGCTAAGATAGTGAAATTCTTTCATATCAATTGAACATTTTATACCCTTTTTAGGTTTCTCATTAGATTAGCGTAAGTATTATTAAAAAATGTCGTCAAAAGAATAAATTGATAACTTTGCTAAAGTTTTACCAAAATAAATACTATGGATAGATTTTCCTGGTTAAACGGTGCTGACCCTGAACAAATTGAAGCACTTTACGAAGAGTTTAAAAGTAATCCTGAGTCGGTTGAAGAGAGCTGGAGAAAATTTTTTGAGGGTTTTGAATTTGCCCGGACCGATTATTCCAAACCGGCAGGAGGAAGCCAACAATATCCCGATGAATTTAAGGTTCTCAACCTGATTAAAGGTTACAGACAACGTGGTCATCTGTTTACAAAAACCAACCCGGTAAGGACAAGACGAAAGTATTCTCCCACTCTTGATATTGA
>JAOZOC010000002.1 GCA_029933495.1 Bacteroidales bacterium | reverse complement strand
ATCCAAGACGTTCGTCAGATACTCCGGGTTTTAGTTCAAAGTTAAATTTCGGTTTTCCGTTTATTACATCAGAGTCGAAATAGTTAAACTGAATACCTTTTAATGTAGAGACTTCCTTTGCCAGCTCAAGCAGATGCGATGACAAGAGGAAGACAGAACCCGGCCAGTTAAGCAATCCTTTGATTACGAGAAGTGAACCGTCAAAAGCATCTTTAACGTTTGTGCCTCTGAAAAGCTCATCAAATATCATAAATGAACGATTGTGTTTTTTGAGCAATAGTGCCGCATCCTTAACCCTTAGCACCTCACTGTAAAAATAGCTGTAGCCTTTGTAAAGATTATCGGTTGTGTTTATACTGCTGTACAAGTTATTAAAAGATGTCAGTTTCATGCTTTCTGCAGGAACCCCGAATCCCAAATGTGCAAGAAACAGGGCAACACCGGCAGCTTTAAGATAAGTTGTTTTGCCGGCCATATTAGGGCCTGTTAGAAACATAAAAAAGCTGCCGTCCTTCATTAAAAAATCATTGGGCTTGCACTCCTTTACAAAGAGATGCCTCAGGGCTTTTATCTCGACATGAGCATTGTCATTTTCAATAAATTCAGGGAAAACGAGGTTATATTCCTGCGTTGCCTTTGCCATTGAAATCAAGACATCCAGCTCATAAACTTTATCAATAATGATTGCCATCTCTTCTTTAAATTCCTTTCTGAAATCTCTGTCCATTGAGAAAATTTCTATAAAATCAGGACCTCCTTTCTCACCTTTTCCGAGTATCTCTTTTACAAAATCGATATTCAGCACATTTTCCATTTCAATGAAAATTTTCTGTAAAAGAGCAGGCATTGAGTCCGATTTATTTCTGAAATAAAAGGAATTCAAAACTCTGAAAAATTTAAAAACATTCTTAACACCCTCCCTGAAGGTTTTATAATATGAGTTGTAAAGTGTCCAGTATCGCAGTCCTTCAAAGAAGTTGACAAAATCATATTTGCTAACAACGGGATCGATATTAAGGAAGTAGTAAAACTCAAGCTGGTCCATTAATTTTTTTGGAAACTGGAATTTCCAGCCAATGGGGTTTGATGTTATGTAGTTGACTGCTTCCTGCCTCTCTCTTATGGTTTCAATATCATATTCAGGATTAAGAAAAATCTTTCTTAGCTTGTCTTTTCCACCTGTAGTGACGGTTTTATTTAGGATAGAGAATACGCTCATCCTTCTGTCATCAGAGTGAATTATTTCCAGTTCCTGGAGTGTCTGGCGGTCTGTGTTAAGTTTCTTATGCATTACTTGAAATCCCGAAATTTTGTTTGTGAAAAAAAAGCAAACAAATAATTGCTAATTACACCAGTGTTTTATCAGCTTCTCTGTGCTGTTGCTTGGTTATTAGGCTAAACAAAAATTCTGGGGCAAAATCGGCGCCGTTTTTCCATTCTATTGTCCAGGAATTCAAATGAAAATCTTTAAAATAGTTTTTATCCTTTAACGGTTCATAAACAGGTAGGGTGAGTTTTTCTTTTAAATCCACACAGCCGTTTATACCATTGTTAAATGTCAGCTCAATCTTATAATCTGAAATATATTTTGCTTTTGTAACCCAAACTAAATCCATTGCTTTTATTTTAAAGGTTCAATACTTTTCGGAATACCTCCTGATTGTAATGTTTGCCAATTGTCAAGTAATTCAATTTTATGCAATTCCATCCATTCAAAGATTAATTTAAGTGCACGTTTTGGCATAAATCCTTTTACTATTTCATCATTTATATTAATCGTTATTCTATATTCTCCATATTGCGCATGAAAATGAGGTGGATTATGTTCATTAAAAAACATAAATATATTTATCCCGTAAAACCTACATATTTCAGGCATTATTCTTGCAATTTGGTTGTAAAGATATAAAAAATCTAAATATCAATAAAAATTTGTCTCCACAACAGGTTGCCACAGCTTTCTGTAATACTCATCCGTACTTCCTTTGCAGACCTTCTCAAAAATGCAGCTTTCGTGAGATTTTAAATCCACCATGGTGAAAAATGTACAAGGAGACTTTTCGCAGCTATTGCTTACACACAAAGGATTTTCGTTGCAGCAACTTCTGCCCAGCGGCCAGAAGAAATCATTCATTTTCAGGATGCCATGACCTGATACTTCTGCAATTGTCTTAATTGCTTCAATACAGGATTCCCTTATAATGCTATCGGAATCAAGCGGTTTCCTGGAAATTAAATCCGAATGAAGCTGTTTGTCGTTAATCTCAACGCAACCCATTCGCATCAGGACTCTTTGCATATGGTAATCCATTATCGGTACTACGTTTGCCGGATCGTTAACTTTAAAAACACCGGCATCGGTCGCCAGTTTCAGAAAAAAAGTAATCTTCTTTTTCAGAGGGTCATTAAAACCCTTAAACTTCCCCAGTATTTCATAGATGCCTTTGCCAGAGTTATAAAGATTTCCTCCGCTTTGGTCGAGCAATCCGGAAATACTGCCTTCAAAATTTGTTTTTGCGACATTGCAAATCTCCTCCAACATCTCCGAGCGTTCGTCAAGATTGTCGAGAGTGCAGGTTTTTGAATCACCATTTTCAGAAAAGACGACCGCAAGTTGCTTCCGTATCTTTTCAGCACGGCAATCCACAGTGTTCAGATTATCAAACAGAAATGAACCTGTCTTTACCATCTGAAGAAATCCGTACTCCATAAAATCCCAGCCGTAAAGATTTTTTCCTGTGCTGGCAAGAGAATAGGTTTGATGACAAATAGCTGCCGAAAATAGATAGACACGCAGTTTTGTTTCCCTGTCAGCCTTGAAGGATAAAAATTCCCGATCGTAAAAAGAAGGTCTGATACTGTTCTTTTCTAATATCAGGCCAATATCTCTGCATTGAGTATCATTTACTGAGACCTGATCCATTATTTATTAACCTCTCCGATTTTTGATTCAATGGATTTAATCTTTTTAGATATCCGGCCACCTTCACCTTTACGGATGTCAAAGGTCAGTCCCGAATATATCCTGTCGCAGTCGGGTTCCAGTTGTTCGTATGATTTCATGACGATATTAAGAGCTTCCTGCACTGTTTCAGTCTCAATTATAGTTCCCATAGGCGTAAGTTGATATGATACTCCGCTTTCTCTTATCATTTTTATTATTCTGCTTACGTAGCTGCTTACGCTTTCCCCTTTGTCGGTGGGGAACATTGCAAATTCAAGTAAAATGGACATAGTGTTATGTGTTAAAAAGTTATGCGTTATGCGTTAAAGAGTTATGCGTTATGTATCATTCATAACTTAAAAGCTTTGTGCAAAAATACATATTCCACTGGAAATTTGTAACTTTTTAAAATGGAATCTATGGGATTTATTGAAATATACGGCTGATTATAAATGTGACTAATCTGAATAGATCATTTGGAATGTAGTTGTAAATCAGGAGTTAGGATTATTCCAAATTTCCCAGGCCTTCTCAGCCTGAAGATGAAGCATCTCAAGTCCGTTTTTAATTGTGGCGCCACCTTCTAAACCCTTTTTTAAGAATAAAGTAGTTTCCGGATTATACACAAGGTCGAAAAAAAGGGAATCTTTTGAAATAAACTCATAAGGGATATCGGGACAACTGTTAACATCAGGACACATACCAAGAGGGGTTGTGTTAATTATGATGTTATGCTCCTTCATTATCTCTTCGTGTAAAACACCGTAACGAATATGCTTACAGCCGTGTGGGGAACGAGTCACTATCAGATAATCAATGTTCAGTTTTTCAAGGACATAAACAACGGCCTTGGATGCACCACCGCTTCCAAGTATTAAAGCTTTTTTGTTATGAGGTTTTAAAAGAGGTGCAAAAGAGTGTTCAAAGCCGTAAATGTCTGTGTTATATCCGGTAAGGATTTTATTTTCACCTTTTTTATCAATCTTAATGCAATTAACAGCATCAATTTTTTTTGCTTCAGCATTAATCGAATCCAGGAAACTCATAATCGACCTTTTGTAGGGAATAGTGACACTAAGCCCTTTTAATTCAACGTTTTCTGAAATAATGCTTTTGAACCGGCTTTCATTTTCAATTTCGAAATTTTCAAATCTGCAATCAACAAGATTTTCCCTTCTGAACTTCTCAGTAAAGTATTTACCTGAAAACGAATGTCCTAGTGGATAACCTATTATGCCGTATTGTTTCATAGAGTTAATCTGTTTTTTCAGCAGCTTTTTCAACTCCCCAGATTGTTACAATTCCTAAGATGGCAAAAACAATAGCAAAAATAACCTGTTGGTCAAAAGATTCAGGTAAGAAGCGGCTGTAATGTTCAACAATGGGTTCACCTTTCTTCAAGATTAGTTCTCCAGCTGCATCTTTAAGATAGATTGCTTTTTGCCAGGGCCATAATATTGATACAGATCCAAGTATAAATCCTGTAAGTAACGATATTGTCTGGTCTCTGTACCTTTTGAAAACCCAGGAAAGAATGTGCGAAAAAGCAATCAATCCAACCACTGCACCTATAACAACAGGAATCAGAATGCCAAAATCCATATTATTAACAGCATCTATCATTACCAACTGGTAATTTCCCATTAAGATCAACACAAATGAGCCTGATAATCCCGGAAGAATCATACTGCACATAGCAACTACTCCGCAAAGCATCAGGTATATAAAACCGTTATCCTCTTTTGCAGGATTTAGTACTGAAATGATAATTGCAATTGAAGTACCAACTAAAAAAGTCAGAATAACGCTCCAGCTCCATTTCCTTATAGTCTTTCCCACAAAATAAACCGATGCCAGCACAAGTCCGAAAAAGTAAGACCAAATATAAACAGGGTAATTTGTAAAAAGGAAATCAAACAGCTTTGCCAGAGTTATAATTGCAATAAAAATACCTGAGAAAAGTGCAACAAGGAAATAAAGATCAGTGTACTCGGCAAATTCCTTGAATTTAAATGATAGAAGAAGTTTTGCAGCTTTTAGATTGAAAGACTTAATTGCATCAATAAGCCTTTCAAAAATACCTGTAATAAGAGCAATCGTTCCACCGGAAACACCTGGTACAACGTTTGCCGCACCCATAGCAATTCCTTTAAAAAGTGTGTGTAAATACTGTTTCATATGTCAAGTTAAATAATCTGTCAGGCTGATGGTTATGCATCTGGCCTGCAATTCGTCCTAATCCTTCAAATTATCAGGAAGAAACTCCATAAAGGTATCTCCTCTTAAACCAAGCCTTAAAGTTTCAAGTGATATTATTTCGTTCGGTGCAACGTTCCCGATATTCACATTTGCTCCAAAGTGTTTGATGAACCATACCTGTTGAGTCTTCAATGGGGCCTCCCAAATTATTTTATCTAAAGGAACTCTTTGCGAAATATCAGAAATTAATGAAGTGTTAACTTTTCCATCAGGTAAGAATATTCCAACCGTTCCGCTTTCCCTGGCTTCAGCAATAACTTTGAATGAGCCTGCCTGCAATTCCGTATCCATTTGCGATATCCACTCGTCATTTGAAATATTAATGTCTGCATCCTTTGAGCCTACTTCAGAAACAACAAGATAGTCTTTTGCCAGCTCATTGATATATTCACATTTTTTATCGTGATTCATCAACATTGAGCCATCTGATACTTCCACTGCATTTACACCGAAATCAGACATGTATTTTTTATAATCATCAAAAATATTTCTGATAACAAATGCTTCAAAAAGAGTCCCGCCAAAATAGACATCAATACCAGCATCGCGGTAAACCCTGATTTTCTCTTTCAGGTTATTGGTGATGACAGAGGTGCCAAACCCAAGTTTCATAAAATCGATAAGGTGACCAGATACTGACACAAGGTTTTTAGCATCTTCAACGCTCAAACCTTTGTCCATAACCATTGCCAGTCCTGTTTCTCTTGGCTTGTCAGGCCTTTCAGGGAGAAACGGTAATTTGTAATTTAACATATTATTAAGAGTTATTTGATTTTGTATATTTCAATAATCCTAAGGAGATTGTCATCTTTCAGAAGGTCAGGATCATAATCAATTATGGCCTTATGCTTTTTGAAATCCATTGTTAAAGCCTCCTCCAAAATGTCGTAAGCCTCCTTATGTAACTGCATTCTGTGTAAATAGACGAACTTACGGTAATAAAAATCAGCGTTCTTCGGTTGTTCTGCAATTCCGTCATCAATAATCTCAATTGCCTTAGAATAATCAACATCAAGAGCATAAATATGAGAGTAGTCCAGCCATATTTCAGGGTGTTTGGGGTCGAGGCTTGCCACATTGATATATGATTTTAGGGCCTCATCATACTTCTCTGCCTTATAAAGGATGTCTCCCATCATATACCAGAAGTCGGAATTTGATGGCTCAATATTCAGTGCTTTGTCAATATGTTTTATTGCAATTTCAAGCTCACCTTTTTCTTCATAAAGCATACCTATTCCAATCCATGCATCCGATAGAAGCGGATCAACCTTTATGGCTTTATTGTAATAATCAAGTGCGCCTTCAGTTTGAGATAAATTTTCATGACATTCGCCAATATAGTAGAAAGTCATAGCATCCGGATCCTCGTATTCAAAAGTCTCCTTGTATGTGTCTATCGCCTTTTCATACAGGTTGAGATTGGCAAATGAGTTTGCTTTATTGAAATAAGCAGATGCAAATGATTCGTCAATAGCAACGGCAAAATCATAAGCATCAATAGCTTTCTTGAAATTTTCAGTATTATTATAAGCAATGCCTAAATTAAACCAGGATGCTTTTGAATATGGCTCTTTGTTAAGAAACTGTTTAAAAAACTTAATAGCATTTTCTGACTGTCCTGAAATTTCATAGCAAAATGACAATTCATAGATAACAGCATCATTGTCAGGATTTAATTCCAGGACTTTTTTTAAATATTCTATGGCTTTGTCGTAGGTGCCAAGGTTTTCATACTCAAAAGCAATATTAGTATAAACCTCTTCGATGTTTTCAGCATCTTTCAGGGCTTTGTGATACTCTTCAATGGCCTTTTCGTATCGCTTTAACTGACTGTAAATGGAAGCTTTTGACAAAAAGATATCTGGATTTTCAGGTTCCAGTTGCTCAATTTTTATCAAAAGGTCTAGTGCCTTGTTGACTCGGTTTGAAGAAACATAATACTGAGCTTTCCTGAGATTAAATGCTGTTGTTCGTGGGTGTTGTTCAATGGCAGCTTCTATGGCATGGTTTGCTTTGTTTAGGATACTGTTCTCAAGATAATAGTCAATAATCACCTCAAACTCATCAACGTCAAAGAAATAGCTGTGACCATTCTTTAGCATTATGTCGAATTTCGAGACGAGTTCAATCTGATACTCCCTCTCTTGTTTACTCATTTCTTCCATCTGCAAAACCTGCGTTAAAAATAATTCGACAAAAATAGTAAAAGAAAGTGAGGAAAAAAGATAATTGTTAATTCTATTTTATAAATTTGCAGCTCCTAATTTAAAACTGGATTATGACGTTAATAAAATCAATTTCTGGAATACGTGGTACAATTGGTGGGAAACCTGGTGATGTGTTGTCTCCTGTTGACATTGTGAAATTTGCCACTGCTTTTGCTACCTTCATTAGAAAAAGTGTTGGTGCGGATAAAATAAAAATTGTTATCGGGAGGGATGCCCGGATATCAGGAGAAATGGTTAACCGGCTGGTTACCGGAACATTACTCGGAATGGGGGCAGATGTTGTGGATGTCGGACTTTCAACTACACCAACTGTTGAAATGGCTGTTACAGAAGAAAATGCGGATGGTGGGATTATACTTACTGCAAGTCATAATCCGGAGAACTGGAATGCCCTTAAGTTACTGAATAAAAAGGGCGAGTTTCTTTCGGCTGCTGATGGTGTGGAACTTCTTGAAATTATTGAAAGTGGCGATTTTTTCTATTCGGATGTTAAAAAGCTTGGTACATATAGAACTGATGATTCATTTATTGAAAAGCATATTCGAAAAATTCTGGAATTGCCACTTGTTGATGTGGCTGCAATCAAGAAAGCCGGATTTAAGGTTGCCATCGATTGTGTTAATTCTACAGGTGGTATTGCGTTGCCACCTCTGTTAAAAGCTTTGGGAGTTAAGAAAGTTGAGGAATTATATACAGAACCTACCGGCAAATTTCCGCATAATCCCGAACCATTGCCTGAAAATCTTGGTGAAATATCAGAGGTTGTAAAGAAAACAAATTCCGATGTTGGATTTGTTGTTGATCCTGACGTTGACAGGCTGGCTATCATTTCAGAAGATGGAGAAATGTTTGGAGAGGAATATACTTTGGTAGCTGTGAGTGATTGGGTTTTGCAAAATCAAAAGGGAAATACCGTCTCAAACCTGTCTTCAACCAGGGCTTTAAGAGATGTTACTGAAAAAGCAGGAGGTGAGTACTTTGCATCAGCGGTTGGGGAAGTTAATGTTGTTGAAAAGATGAAGGCCGTGAATGCCGTTATCGGTGGTGAAGGTAACGGCGGCGTTATTTATCCCGAACTGCATTACGGACGTGATTCCCTTGTAGGGATAGCACTTTTTCTGACAAATCTTGCTAAAAAAGGTATTTCATGCTCTGCCCTGAGAGCAACCTATCCTTCATATTTTATCTCAAAGAATAAAATTGAGCTTTCACCCGGAATGGATGTTGATGATATTTTAAAGCAGATGGCCGAAAAATATAAAAATCATAATGTCAATACAATAGACGGAGTCAAAATTGATTTTGAAAATGAGTGGGTGCATCTTCGCAAATCCAACACTGAACCCATAATCCGAATCTATTCGGAAAGTGAATCGGAAACAACGGCTATACATCTCGCAAATAAGATAATTGATGATATCAGGGATATTGTCAGGAGTTAGGCGCTTATTTGGCAAAATTAACCAATATGCTGTTTGTGTTGAATTTTGTTAAAAATAGCATCGTGATATTGTTAAAAGTTATGCGTTATGCGGTGATGGTTTGTACTATTCTTTCATCTCTACAGAGAACTTTTAACTCCTAACGTATAACAGTATTGTTAAGAAATATTGCCCGATGCATATCGGCTTTGTATGTTTAAAAGAAAATATGCCCTTATTTTATACTTTTTTCCTTGTAGCTTGAAATAAAAAAGCCACTAAGGCTCTAAGTCACAAAGGTTTCACAAATGATTTGTGTGAATTTGGTTTTGCTTTTTTGTGACAAATGCGGTTTTGTTTAAGGTTAAGAAGTAAACCTTTCAAGTCGAAGCAGGTTAGTGCGCATGAGTCTTGAAAGGTTGGATCCGGGAAAAAGTCCCGTTAGGGACGAAATATAAATTAATGGAAATTTGTTATGCGCCAAAAGTTCGTTGTAGCGGTTGAAGTAACAGTATTTTGCCTATTTTTACAATCTGAAAAAAAGTTTGATAATGGTTAATGAAAACATTGAAATTGTAAAAAAGTCAGGTGAGAGGGTAGTCTTCGATTCTTCTAAACTGAAGCAATCACTTGAACGATCAGGTGCCGGGACAGAAGATATTGAATATATTATCGGTCAGGTTAGAGAGAAGATCGTTGATGGAATGTCAACACGGAAGCTTTATCAAATTGCATATTCATTACTAAGAAAGCGATCAAACAAGGTGGCAGGCAGGTATCGTCTTAAAAAAGCTATCCTTGAACTTGGTCCTACAGGTTTTCCTTTTGAGAAGTTTGTTGGTGAACTTTTCAAACATCAGGGATATGATGTACAGGTTGGCGTTGTCGTACCGGGCAAGTGTGTTACGCACGAAGTGGATGTGATAGCAAGGAAAGGTAAAAAGCAGTTGATGATGGAATGCAAGTTTCATAGCGACACAAGCCGAAAAAGCGATGTGAAGGTGCCTATGTATATAAGTTCCCGTTTTTATGATGTTAAAAGTCAATGGGAAAAGGAATACGGAGATGAAATTGATTTTTATCAGGGTTGGGTTGTGACGAATACAAGATTTACACAAGATGCTATTAATTTTGGAAGATGTGCCGGCTTACAGCTTATGTCGTGGGATTATCCGCGTAAAGGTAGCCTGCGCGACAGGATAGATGCTTCCGGACTGCATCCGGTAACTGCTTTGCAAAGTTTGAAAAAAGCAGAGAAACAACAAATTCTTGATATGGGTATTGTACTCTGCCGTAATCTGAGTCCTAATATCCTGAGAGATATCAATGTCTCAGAGCGAAGAATCAATAAGGCAATTACAGAAGTAAGGGAGCTTGTTGGAAATTAGTGTTTCTATTCTGTATTTTATATACTCGTTTCTTTCTTCAATATTCATATCATTATACCTTCTTGAATTATATTTTGATAAAATGGAGTAATTCTTTGCCTGTTTATCCAATCATTTTTTGAATATACAAATTTATTTTGTTACTGGCTTCTCTTTACCTCAAAACCACCTTTCCAACCATCACAACGCCCTCTCCTGTAACCTTTACAAGATAAATGCCCTTTGGCTGGTTACTCAGGTCAATCTCAAAACTATTCGTTGAAGCGGTATTGGTGATGTCTTTATTGTAAACCGACTGCCCCGTGAGATTTATTACTTTGATATTATTCACGGATGCTTCATTTCTGATATCAATGGTGAATTTACCTGTTGCAGGGTTTGGAAATATCGAAACGTAAGATGACCCCAAAAATCCTTCATCAACAGCCTCCGGACTCGCAACCGAAACATTATCAATGAAAAGATTATTGCCAAATCCGTTATAAGATTCAAATATAATTCTGATATCCGGCTTGCCCGACCATTCAGAAAGATCAACGGTTTTGCATTCTACAAGGTTATCTACACCACACCAGTCGCTGGCTGAAGAAGGAACAAACTCTGACATAACCGGGGGAACAGTCGCAAAATTTTCTGTGGTATCCTGTCCGAGTACCAGTATTCTGGTTTTAGAAACGGGATAATCATCGGATATGTAAACTATTAATGAGTCTGTATATTGAGCTGTCCGCTGAGCATAGGAGTATTCAAATTCCAGGAAAGCAGACTGAAAAGTTGTAAGGTTTATTAATGGTGAGACAAGCTCATCGCGCTCACCGAAGTTTCCATAATACCTGAATTCAATGTTTGCAGCCTTGTCACCAGGAGAAGTTCCTTCCGAGTGTGAAAGCTCCCAGGTTTTATCATTATCAGGGTTGTTTATCATCCATGATTTCGATTCTAACGATTTTGTCTCAAAATCTTCATAGAAAGGCATTGGCAGGCCTCCTGAATAAACTAACTTTTCCTTTTGGAGCGAATTACTGCCATTTAAGTTTGTAGCTGTAAGAGTTACAGAGTATATTCCTGGTGCTGTGAAGATAACTTCAGGGTTTTGTGATGCCTGGCTCGTGCCATTTACGAAACTGACATTATCAGGCTCAAATTCCCATTGCCATCCAATGGGATTGTAAACAGAGAAATCATTGAATATAACGGTATCTGTTGTTCGTGGTATAGTGTAGTTAACTGCAAATTTAACTTCCGGCAGGATGGTAGTATTTGCACTGATATAGTTTTCAATTATCAGGGTGTCCGAGCCGAGATAGTTTGTTGCTATCAGGGTGACATTGTAACTTCCCGAATTTTCATAAACAATGTTCTGAGGATTCTGCTCTGTTGAAGTTGATGGTGTTCCTTCCTCAAATATCCATAGCCAGGATTCAGGGTCATATTTTGTCAGGTCTGTGAAGTTAACTCCGCTTCCTGTCGGGACAGTCGTGATATTTGCCTCAAAACCGGGAGCCGGGATTGCATCTAGATTTATATAAGCCCACCAGGTTCCCCAACTGTCGTATCCGCCAGCCGGAAGTTCGGCATACTCCTGCAAAGTCCAGAAATCAAGATCATCAGAGGGGTCAATACAGGTCGCTGTATAATCTCCCCATCTGTTTCTGTCGCCGCCGTAAGTTTTGTAATATGGAGCCACACCTTCTCTAAACTGGTAACGGTTGCGTAATGTATTTGGCGGGTCATCTGCAAATCTAAAGGAATAACTGCTTGAAGCGTATTGTTCCAAAGAAAAACTACCATAGCCAATCATTATATCCTCTTTTGAGTTAACTGCAATAGTAGGGAATGTAAAATGAAAAAAGCCTGTGGTATCTTCTATCCTTCCTCGTTGTAAAATAGCGCCATCAGTTGCCAGCTCCCACCACTGAATGGCCGAATGATCGGGATTATCTGCCGGCAGGAATATATGATGAGCACACCAGAGTTTTCCGTTTCTGTAAACAGTATTCTGGATTCTTCCGTCTCCTGAATTAATTCGCTGTTCACTTCCCAATTGTGGTGCAAGATTGCCATAATTCCCAGCCCAGTTCGACCATGGTTCCGGTATTCCAATAAGCCCCATATTGTCAACTATTTCATTTCCAATCTCTCCACTAACTTTCCAAAGGTTAAGATATCCACTACCATTACTATTACCGCCAGCATTTGAAATCATATACATATCCTCTAATTCTTCATCGAAGGTTTCTGCCGGGACAATTGTAAATCCGTCATAAATAGCAAATCTGGAATATCCAGCCTCAGGTTCATTATTATAAAGATCAGCTTTGTTTAAAACAAAAAGGACGCTGTATCCAAAGCCTGCTCCAAACATATTGCCTGAAATGGTTATCCATTTTTTATTAAATCCGTAATTTGGATAATCGAACCAATACTGATCAGCCGGATCAGCATCGAATGAATACATAAACCAGTTTCCTGTTGGATCGCTGTTTTCGCTCACAGCGACAAAAAGTTGCGAACTGTTAATATTCGAACTACTTGGCATAACAATAATCCATCGATGTTCGTATGGGTCGTACTTTATTTTTGGGTCGAAAGTGTCGCCACTACCGATCATTGGAAACCAGAAACTGCCACTACCGATGTCGGAAATAACACTTCCCTGTTTATCCATAATCCTGAACCCCGTGTTAAGAGTGACCATAAGGTGATTTGGGCCTGCTGCACCATTCACATCGGGTGGTATGGAGTTGTTATTGTCACCAAGCCCTAAAAAGTCAAGGTCGGGGAGGGGAGAGTCCTCAGCGATACCTTTGTACTGAGTTTGTGAAGTGACATCGGATTTATCCATATAGAGGATTTGCTTTTTATCAGAAGCAAATTCGGGAAATATTCTTTCTTTATTGGGCCTTTTCTTCTTAGGTGATTTTGGGGGCTGAAGTTTGTCAAATTCCTGCATACTTTTAAAGCTTACCTTTGCTTTTTGAATGGAAAAACCTTTTATCCGGTCGTATTGTTGGCCGAATGATATTGCTGTTGTTAAAAAAAGTGTTGTGATAGCAAGTGTTATAAGAGTATTTGTATTTTTCATATTATTAGATATTTTGCAAATTGCAAATATATTCTTTATATTTATACTTTTGTATCCTTAAAAACAAACAATAAATCTGAATGTTCAATCTCCTATTATCGGTTACAGGATTTGTGCCATTGATTTTTGGTGCTAAATGGTTGGTCGATGGCGCATCAGCTATTGCTCACAAGAAAAACATTTCGAATCTTGTCATAGGCCTCACAATTGTAGCTTTCGGCACATCAGCTCCAGAGCTTGTAATCAATGTTATCTCTGCCGTTGAAGGAAACTCAGGATTTAGTTTCGGAAATGTTGTGGGTAGCAATATTGTAAATATTTTGGTGATCCTGGGTATATCTGCAATGATATATCCGGTAGCGGTCAAGTCACCAACAGTTTGGATTGAAATACCCCTTTGTCTGCTTTCGGCTGCTGTTCTGATTATTCTGGCTAATGATACCATCCTTGATGGCTCTCCGCAATCAATTATAAACCGTACTGACGGCCTTATTTTGTTAATGTTCTTCCTGATTTTTATTTATTATTCATTCTTTGCGATGAAGAAAAAAGATGGAGAAACTCATGTTGAGGTTAAAGAGATTGGAATGGGTAAGTCAGTCTTTTTAGTAATAACAGGTATGCTCCTTTTAACAGGTGGTGGCCAGATGATAGTATATTTTGCTGAGAAGTTTGGAGTGGATTATGGCATTTCCGACAGAATTATGGGACTCACAGTGCTTTCGCTGGGAACATCACTTCCTGAGCTCTCAACGTCTGTTATTGCAGCACTGAAAAAAAATTCCGATATCTCAATAGGGAATATTATAGGTTCCAATATTTTTAATACGTTTCTGATTCTTGGGCTGAGTAGTACTATCAATCCTATTCCTGTTTCAAATGAATCAAGTAGTCTGACATCATTTGTCAGTGCGACAAACCTTGATATGCTTGTCAATCTTTTTGCAACTATTATAGTATTTGTTTTTGTATTTACCCGCAAAGGAAGAAAGATTGACAGACTTGAAGGAGCCTTTATGATATTTATTTATATTGCATATATGTTTTTCGTTTTGACATAGAAGGTGGTGTAATATAAGAGAATTTGGCTGTTTTAAAACAAATTATCTCAAGTTTCGCAGTTACCAATAGCCCGAAACTCAATAAATAATTTTTTTTTAAATACGCATGCTAATAAACACATATAAAAACGGGATATGAAGTGCAGCTTAAATGTTGTATTTGAAAGTATCTATGTAAGAAATTGTAAATATGCATTATGCAATATAGTCAAAGTCAAATATTGTTTTGGAAGTGCTAAAGTTTATTATACTCTTGTATCTGCGAAATTTCAGTAATTTATTCGATTGATATTCTTGAAAAAGCTATAATTATATACCTTTGAAAAAAAAATGAAAACTTTTGAGATTAAGGTTTCAAGCTCTATTCATGATTATTCGTGTATTTTGTTATTATTTCGTTCCTTAAACCAATGAACATTTTCGTAACATTATCCATTAAGCCATTTGAATAGTTTGTTAAAAATTCCTGCGCAGATTCGGGGGCTTGCTTATACAGTTTCAGGGCTTCTTCTTCAATCGCCTGTTGATTATTAAATATTTCATCTTCAAAAGGAGTCCTGACCTCTCTCACATCTTCTGCAATTTTTTGAAAACTCAGGTTTGCCAGGTTATCAACAAAGTCGATTGCCCAACGAGCCGATTTTTCATCGTACTTGTCAGGATCGTAGGTTTTATAAGTTTCGGCAACCGATAAATTTCCTGTATAAATAGGAACATACGGGCTAAAATAAGGGTTGTCAAGATAAACCCAATAAACGCCACCTATTTCGTTTGGCAGCCAGTCACGAAGTTGCAGAATCATACCGTAATGTCCACGATGTCGAGCAACCGGACGGCGATAGGTCATTTTTAATAATTTTCGTAAATCACTACTTGGAAACGGGGTAGCCAACGAACTTTTTTCATAGCCGCCATTTCCATCAGGAACCAACCATTCGGGGCCTGCTGTCATATCATAAATAGTACCTTCAAAAGTTGAACGCTGGAAAGCAATTAAGTCCCGTACTGAAATTTTATCCTCAGGCTTTACTGAAAACGGATAGATTGACAGTGGTTCAACAATTTGAAAATAGGGGCTTATCCCTTTGTAGTAATTAGCTTCTGTCATAAAGCGATCAGGCCACTCTCTGTAATTGGGGACAAAAGTCTGATGGAAAAGCCAGAACCTGCTTGTTGCATATTCTACAGGTAAGGGCGAATAGGCTTCCTGCCAGATAAACGGTTTCCCTGAATCAGGATCGTACCAACCGCGATCAATCGCTTCCTGTTTGTAATTATCAGAAACCATAAAATTTTCCTTATCCTTTTTATTGATTTGCTTAATTATGCTCCAATTCGGGATTATGGTAGCCTCATCTTCGGGCAATCGTTGAGCAGCCCATATTGCTCCGGGCTTTCCGCTTTCGGCAGTCCATCCGGGACCAACGCCAAAAACTTCAAATACCCATATTTCTTCTGTGTCTGCAATAACCAAAGTTTCGGAACCATCACCACTCGAAGGCAAAAAACCATACTTTATCATTAAGTCACCAATAAACTGAACCGCCTCCCTGGCATTCTTATAGCGTTGCAAAGCGAAAATCTGAGCCTGCTCAATGGTCATTATTTGTTCACCGTTCTCACGGGTACAAGCAAGCTCATCCCGTTGTGCAGTTGTACTTTCGCCAATTCCGAGCTGATATTCGTTTACGTGCGAATAAGCTGACTGGAAATATTTATATGTACTTTCAGCCTGTGGAATATAGCCGAGAATGATTCCATCATCATCGATAAGTCTGTCTGCATCCTGGATTCCCCAGTAAACAGCAGCATTATCTCCTGGTTTGAATGTTTGGGCAGGGACAACAAATATTCTTGAATCGGGTCCGGTATCAGTATGCGAAATAATATTTGAACCATCAGCCGAAGCTTTTTTGCCAACGGCAATAATTGTGCATGACTGAGCGCTGTACTGAACTCCAAATGTCAGTATAATTAGAAATAATAAAAGTTTTTGTAACATAGTTTCTTGCTTTAATGAAAGTGTTTTATAAAATCCTCAAAATTAATAAAAACATGTTAAGATAATGTATCTTTTTAAGTTCAGAATTTTCGGGGTTATGAATTCTATCACGGCTTAGTATAAATGTAGAAAAGTGTTTTAGTAAAGTATAAATTTGTCGTTGACCTATTTCTCGTAATTAATACTATCTTTGTAATAGTTTTAAGATTAATCCATTATAAATGAAATACCTGTATATCCTTCTGTTTTCATCCCTTTTTATAAGCTCAGTTTCATCACAGGATAATTTATTTTGGGTAGAAGGCAGTGGTTTCTGGAATAATCCTGCTCATTGGTCGCTTGAAAGTGGAGGCCCCCCGGCAAGTATAGTCCCGGGTGAAGCAAGTAGTGTTATATTCGATGAAAATTCATTTGCCGGCATTTCAGACAGTGTATACACATTAGCAACTGTTAAAATAAAATTTATACTTTTATAAATACTTTTCTCTATGTTTGCCAAATAGGTTTTATATTTGACTCATTAAAATAAGCTTATGTTTATAAAAGATGCTATAATACTTGCAGGAGGATTTGGAACACGACTCCAGGATGTTGTTAGTGATGTGCCCAAGGCAATGGCGCCAATAAACGAAATCCCATTTCTTGAATACCAACTGACTTTTCTTTCATATTGGGGAATTAGAAATGTTGTGCTTTCTGTTGGATATAAAAAGGAGATGATTATGGACTACTTCGGTAGTTACTTCAAAGATTTAAAAATTAGTTATGCTATTGAAGATGAGCCTTTGGGGACTGGTGGTGCAATTAAAAAATCATTGCAATTTGTTACAGCACGCAATGCTCTTGTATTAAATGGCGACACATATTTCAGGGTTAGCTTTGATAAGCTTCTTATGATTTATCAGATTAAGAAATCAAAGATTATGCTGATTTTGAAAGAGATGCAGAATGTTGAAAGATATGGAACTGTGACGATAGATTACAATGGGAAAGTTACTGGTTTTTCGGAAAAAGGAAGCTTGAAAGGGAAAGGGTTTATTAATGGTGGTGTTTATTATATTAATAAGGCATTTTTTGAATCGTTTGACTTTCCTGAAAAATTCTCATTTGAAAAGGATTTTCTGGAAAAGTATTTTATAAATTACAATTTTCACGGTATGGTATGCAATCAGTATTTTCTTGATATTGGCATACCCGGAGATTTTAAAAAAGCACAGGATGACTTTACAGAATTTGAACATTAGTGAAGAGTGGTCACTGTTTCTCGATCGGGATGGAGTGATTAATAAAAGAATTGTTGGTGATTATATAAAAAAGTGGGATGAGTTTGAGTTCCTTCCTGGTGTTCTTGATGCCATCAAAATTTTTACCGCTATCTTTGGGAAGATTTTCGTTGTGACAAACCAGCAGGGAATAGGGAAGGGGCTTATGACCGAAATGGACCTTGAAGGTATT
Source organism: Bacteroidales bacterium (assembly GCA_029933495.1). Lineage (GTDB taxonomy): Bacteria > Bacteroidota > Bacteroidia > Bacteroidales > JAADJA01 > JAADJA01. The sequence goes on along the minus strand of JAOZOC010000002.1, from coordinate 12,631 downwards.
CACAATAAGATGATCGAGGAGATTGGTTATAAAGGCGGCAGAATTAATAAAATATATCATTCGCCTTATAAGGCCGAAGAAAAGAGTGTTTTTCGTAAACCAAACCCCGGTTTGGCACGTAAAGCAAAAATTGACTTTCCTTCGATTGAATTTAATAAATCAATAATGGCAGGTGATTCTATAAGCGATATGCAATTTGGGAAAAATGTTGGAATGACAACAGTATTTATCAATGATGATAAACAAATAATTGAACAAAATATGGACTTGATTGATTTTGTTTTCCCTGATTTGCAGAGTTTTGCAGAAATGCTGATAAGTGAATCGTAAATCGTAAATCGTAAATCAAAATAAGTGTCTCCTCAATTAATCCTTCTGGTTTTTCTGTCATACACAGCACTCCTGTTTGTGGTGTCATTCGTAACATCGCGCAAGGCTGACAACCAGTCCTTTTTCGTTGGAAATAAAAAATCTCCCTGGTTTGTAGTAGCATATGGTATGATAGGAGCCTCATTGTCAGGCGTTACATTTATCTCTATTCCGGGATGGGTTGGGAAAACACAGTTATCTTATATGATGGTCGTATTTGGCTATATTGTGGGATATTACGCTATCGCATACATTCTCCTTCCTCTATATTATAAATTGAAGCTAACATCAATATATTCATACCTTAATACACGATTTGGATTCTGGTCATACAAAACAGGTTCCTTTTATTTCCTGGTATCACGTATTATTGGTGCTTCCTTCAGGATGTTTCTTGTCGTAAATGTTCTTCAGATTTTTGTATTCGATGCATGGAATATACCTTTTGCTGTTACTATCAGCCTCTTTATATTTTTAATATGGCTATATACTTTCAAAGGGGGGATAAAAACGATTGTTTGGACAGATACATTGCAAACGACTTTTATGCTTTTATCAGTTGTCGTGTCCATTTACCTTATTGTTAAAGCTTTAAATGTTGATTTAGGAGCTCTTATAGATATGGTAGCTGATAGCAGCTATTCTAAGATTGTTTATTCTGATTGGCACAGTAAGCTTTTTTTTGGAAAGCAATTTGTCAGCGGGGCATTCATTGCTATTGTTATGACTGGACTTGATCAGGATATGATGCAGAAAAACCTGAGTTGCCGTACATTAAAAGATTCGCAGAAAAATGTAATCACACTTAGCTGGATACTCGTTCCGGTAAATCTGATTTTTCTTTTCCTTGGAGCGTCATTGTATATTTATGCCAGCAGCTCCGGAATATCAATTCCCGTACTAACTGATGATCTGTTTCCGATGATATCAATTAAATATCTAGGAACCTTTGCAGGAATGACATTCATTATAGGATTAATAGCTGCGGCCTATTCCAGTGCAGATAGCGCTCTTACTGCTTTAACCACATCCTTTAGTGTTGACTTCCTGGGAATAGAGAGGAGAAAAAATGTTTCAGAAAAAGATAAGATAAGAACCCGGACATATGTTCATATTGGCATTTCTTTAATTGTGCTTTTTACTGTGATACTGTTTCGGGAAATAAACGATCAGGCTGTAATTGCGAAATTATTCACCATTGCAGGATATACTTACGGACCGTTGCTTGGTATGTTTTCGTTCGGGCTTTTCACAAAATATAAGGTGAAGGACAAATTTGTTCCAATAGTTGCATTGGTTTCTCCGGTAATTTGTTATTTTCTCAGTTTGTTCTCCGAACAGCTTTTTGGTGGATATAAATTTGGCTTTGAACTGCTTGTGGTTAACGGTCTTATTACTTTTATCGGATTTTATTTCATCAGGAGAAAGAAGTCTTGAATGGAAAAACAAAATATCCGGAAGTAGAAAATTTAACATTAATGAAATAGAGCCCCATATTTATTGTTTACTTTGTTTATTAAAACTTTGGCCAATTAACTTCATTGGATACAATAGTGATACGATTGGGAATGGTAAGCCGAAAAAGAGAGATATGGAATTAATACAAGTAGCACTTTCGCATCGAAGCCTCTGTATTATTATTTGTCTTAAGTATAAGAATATCATTAAGTGTCAATATCTCAATTGTTAAAAAATAATAACATTTTCATTTAATTGATTCACTGCATTGTGATTATTTTTGTGCTTTTTATACTTAAACATTACTCGAAATAAAATTACATAGCAATGTCAAACATTAGATTTAAAGCCCTGGAGGTAACCATGGCGCGTCAAAGAAGCGAATTTAAGGTTACTGAAAAAAAAGTTTCAGAATATTTTGGTGAGATGACTTTTAACCGTGAGGCTATGCAGGAATACCTGACACGGGAAGCTTATCAAAAATTGATAAATACAATTGAAAAAGGGGAAACCATAGAGCGTAAGATAGCTGACCAGATTGCTGCCGGTATTAAATCGTGGGCAATAAGCAAGGGGGCAACTCATTACACACACTGGTTTCATCCATTAACAGGAACATCTGCAGAAAAGCACGATGCTTTTATTGTCCCGGTTGATGGGGGAAGAGCAATCGAAGCCTTTCAGGGTAATGAACTTATTCAGCAGGAGCCTGACGCTTCCAGTTTCCCAAGTGGGGGAATCAGAAATACTTTTGAAGCTCGCGGATATACTGCCTGGGATCCTACTTCCTACGCTTTTATTATGGAAAGTACTTTGTGTATTCCAACGATTTTTGTTTCATACACAGGTGATGCTCTTGATTACAAAACACCATTGTTGAAATCAATTGCATCATTAGACAAAGCAGCAACTGCCGTTTGTAAATATTTTGATAAAAATATAACTAAGGTGTATCCAACATTAGGTTGGGAACAAGAGTATTTCCTTGTTGATGCTGCCCTGTTTAAAGCACGGCCTGACTTGTCACTGACAGGTAGAACTGTTTTTGGGCATGCCTCTGCCAAAGATCAACAGCTTTCAGATCATTACTTTGGAGCTATTCATGAAAGAGCTCTTGTCTTTATGCAGGAACTGGAGTATGAATCACACAAGCTTGGAATTCCAATTAAAACAAGACATAATGAGGTTGCTCCAAATCAGTTTGAATGTGCTCCCGTCTATGAGGAGACGAATATTTCTGTTGACCATAACCAACTTCTTATGCATCTGATGGAGAAAATTGCCAGGAAGCATGATTTTCAGGTGCTTATACACGAGAAGCCCTATAAGGACGTTAATGGTTCGGGAAAGCATAATAACTGGTCTTTGGCAACAAATACAGGAATAAATCTTCTTTCACCGGGTAAGACATCAACATCTAACTTCAGGTTTCTTGTCTTTCTGGCAAATGTTCTAAAGGCACTCTATTATCATTCTGATATTTTGAGAGCACATATTGCTTCATCAGGTAACGACCACAGACTTGGAGCTCACGAAGCCCCACCGGCAATAATATCTGCATTTATTGGTACTCAGTTAACCGAGACACTTAATCTGATCGAAAAACAGACAAAAAAGGGAAAGGTGGATGCTAACGGATTCAATCTTAATCTTAATATTCCCAAAATTCCGGAGATTTTACTTGATAATACAGACCGTAATCGTACGTCGCCATTTGCATTTACCGGAAATAAGTTTGAATTCAGGGCAGTTGGTTCATCAGCAAATTGTGCAGGTCCTATGATGGCTCTGAATACAATAGTTGCCAGCCAGTTAAAACAATTTAAAAAAGATGTGGATGAGCTGATTAATAAAAGTGTGAGAAAAGATGAGGCAATTTTCCAGGTTGTCAAAAGGTATATTCAGGAATCAAAAAAGATAAGATTTGAGGGAAATAATTATGGTGATGAATGGACTAGGGAAGCTGAAAAGCGTGGTTTGCCAAATATTAAGAATACACCGGAGGCACTTAAAGCTTTGGTTTTAGAAAGCACAGTTAAACTATTCGAAGACTGCAAGATACTAACTAGTAGAGAACTTGAAGCCAGGTATATAATCCAGCTTGAAAATTACACAAAGAAGATTCAGATTGAATCACGGGTGCTTGGTGACCTTGCCAAGAATCACATTATCCCAATTGCTATCAGATATCAGAATACCTTAATTGAGAATGTGAAGGGCTTAAAGGATGTACTTGATTCTAAAACATTTGTGAAGCTTTCACGAAATCAGATGCAGACCATCAAAGAAATCTCAGAGCATGTTGAGGAGATAAAGACCCAGGTATCACTTATGCTTGATGAGAGAAAAAGAGCAAACGGGCTGGAAGATCAGGCAGAAAAGGCCCTGGCCTATAACAGGAATGTTTTACCATATCTCGACATTGTCAGAAAGCACGTTGATAAGCTTGAACTTATGATAGATGATGAACTGTGGCCTCTGCCAAAGTACCGGGAGCTGTTGTTTATAAAATAATATTTCCTAATTTTCGCACACACAAACACTAATGTTTAAAGGGGTTTGTTAGAAAATAACCGGATTTGATTTATTTTTTAAAAAATATCTATTCAAATTCAGAATAATTATCTAATTTTAGACCTTAATTTTAAACAGGCTGATATGCCAGTACATGAAGAAAATCCAATCATAAAAAATGAAGTCGTAAAAGAAAAAATCAGGGAGTTGATACTTTATAACGATGAAGTAAACACCTTTGATTATGTAATTGAAACACTTATTAATGTCTGCGGGCACGATCCTGTTCAGGCCGAGCAATGTACATTTATAGCTCATTATAAGGGGAAGTGTGGTGTTATGTCAGGAACGCTTTTAGAACTGAAACCTGTGAAAAATGAGATGATAGCCAGAAAGTTGACAGTGAGTATTAAATGATAATTTAACAAAGATAAAATGACCTGGACAATAATAGCAGTTTTAATAATAGTTGGTTTTGTATTCCTGTTGCTTGAAATTCTGGTGCTGCCCGGAACAAATGTAGCTGGAATTATTGGTTTTGTTTTACTTATAGTTGGTGTTTGGCAGGCTTATGCAGTATATGGTGGAAAAGCAGGTACCATTACACTTATTGCGACAGTTGTAGTATCAGCTATTTTATTGTATTATTCTCTTCAGGCAAAAACCTGGAAACGGGTTTCTTTGAAATCTGAAATAAGAAGCAAAGTTAATGTTGTTGATAAAAATAAGGTAAAGCCAGGAGATACAGGAAAAACAATTTCAAGGCTTGCTCCAATGGGAAAGGCTTATGTAAATGGTGTATATATTGAGGTAAGTTCTGATGGGGAGTTTATTGATCAGGGCACTGAAATTGAAATAATTAAAATTAATCATAATAAAATATTAGTTAAACGTTTAAAAAAATAATAATATGGAAAATGCAAGTGTTTTTGTTGTAATAGCAATTGGAATAGCCTCTTTGTTTGGGCTATGGGTTATTTTTTATTTTATTCCGGTAGGACTTTGGTTTACAGCCTTGTTGTCTGGTGTAAGAATATCATTACTCCAATTAGTTCTGATGCGTTGGCGGAAAGTGCCACCACAGGTAATTGTCAGGAATATGATCGCAGCTACTAAAGCCGGTCTGACTGTTAACAGGGATGAGATGGAAGCTCATTATCTTGCAGGGGGAAATGTAGGGTCGGTAATTAGTGCTTTGATATCTGCCGATAAGGCAAATATTGCACTTGATTTTAAAACTGCAACTGCTATCGACCTTGCTGGTCGTGATGTACTTGAAGCCGTACAGATGTCGGTAAACCCAAAGGTTATTGATACTCCACCGGTTACTGCTGTGGCAAAAGATGGTATTCAGCTTATTTCAAAAGCAAGAGTAACTGTAAGAGCTAATATTAAACAACTTGTTGGTGGTGCAGGAGAAGAAACGGTGCTGGCAAGAGTAGGAGAAGGGGTTGTATCCTCCATAGGTTCTGCCGATTCACATAAATCTGTTCTTGAAAATCCTGATTCAATTTCAAGAGTGGTCTTGGAAAAGGGACTTGACTCCGGAACTGCTTTTGAAATTCTTTCAATTGATATTGCCGACATTGATATTGGTAAAAATATTGGTGCTGCTTTACAAATGGATCAGGCAAATGCCGATAAAAATATTGCTCAGGCTAAAGCGGAGGAAAGAAGGGCTATGGCTGTTGCTACAGAACAGGAGATGAAAGCAAAAGCCCAGGAAGCAAGAGCAAATGTAATCCAGGCTGAGGCAGAAGTGCCGCTTGCTATAGCAGATGCTTTTAGGAGCGGAAATCTTGGAATTATGGATTATTACAAATTTAAAAACATACAGGCAGATACAAATATGAGAGATTCTATTGCACAACCTCCTACAACCACTAAAGGTGGTTCAAAGGATAACAAGAAGTAGATAATTGCGTTTTTGTGTTAAAAAGCCGGGTTCCTGTGGTGCCCGGCTTTTTATATGTTGTTTTTTTTGTTGATGATGTTAACTCAACAGGGATTAATCGTAATACTTCAATTGTAAGGTTGGAATTCATTAATGCAGAGATTATTTGCAACACACTTCAATGTTATCTCATACTTTTCTGTAAAATTATTTGTTTACATTATAAATGAGCTATTTTTGCACCCGAAAGAATTATAGATGTCACAATCTGAAACAAATAGGAAGATAAGATCGAATTATTCGGAGATACTGCGCCTTTGCAGACCCTTCCTGAAAAAGAGGGAGCTTCCTAAATTACGTGATGCCTTTATGTTTGTGCTTGATTTTCATAAGCAGGACTGGGAAGAAACAGGAGAGGAGTATCTTTATCATTCAATAGAAGTTGCAAAAATTGCTTTACAGGAGCTAAACCTTGGGACTACCACTGTTATCTGTTCTCTGCTTCATAATGTTGTTGACGGGGAAAATGTAACCGTGAAAACCATCAGGGACAGGTTTGGAGATGAGATAGCTGTTATTGTGGAAGGATATACAAGATTGTCCCTAATCCAAACTGAAAAAATTTCGGTCCATTCAAATAATTTCAGAGAGTTATATCTTTCACTTGTTAAAGATATAAGGGTTATTCTTATTAAACTTGCGCACAGATTGTATGATATGCGTGATTTTGAGCAATTGTCTGAAGCAAAAAAAAAGAGGTATATAAACGAAGTTAATCACATTTATATTCCTATTGCGCACAGGCTTGGTTTATACCATATTAAGGCTGAGCTGGAGGGGCTGTGGCTTAAGAATACGAATCCAGATATTTATTCTTCAATTGCAATAAAAATTCGTGAATCAAAGAAAAAACAACTTGTTTATATTGAGGATTTTATTAATCCTTTAGAAAAGGAGTTGATAAAAAATGGTTTTGAAATTAATATTAAAGGAAGGCCCAAGTCAATATATTCTATCTGGAAAAAGATGAAAAAGCAGAATGTGCCTTTTGACCAGGTGTATGATCTTTTTGCTGTAAGGGTAATTATTGATACTAACAAAAAGAATGAGAAGTCAGATTGTTGGAAGGTCTATTCTATTGTGACCAATAGTTATCAACCAAATCCCAAACGTTTGCGTGATTGGATAACAACTCCAAAAGCCAGTGGGTATGAATCATTGCACACTACTGTTATGGGGCCAAACGGGAAATGGGTTGAGGTGCAGATTCGTTCAAAGAGAATGGACGAAATTGCTGAACAAGGGCTTGCTGCTCACTGGCGTTACAAAGAGGGTGGTGAGAAAAAGGAACAGGAAGAGTGGATGAATACTATCAGGGCGGTTATTGATAATCCTTCTCAAAAAACACTGGATAAAGCTGATTTGGCAAAAATTGAACTTTACCAGAATAAAATATTTGTCTTTACTCCGGAAGGTGACCTGAAGAAATTACCCGCTGGAGCAACAGTGCTTGATTTTGCTTATGATATTCATACAAGTGTTGGAGATATGTGCAGTGGAGCAAAGGTTAATAATAGGATTGTTCCGATTAGATACGAATTGCAAAATGGAGACAAGGTTGAAATTATTACCTCTAAAACTCAGAAGCCTAAACTCGACTGGCTTAACTTTGTGGTTACCAATAAGGCAAAAGCCAAAATAAAACGCTCTTTAAAAGAGGAAAAATATCAGGAAGCAGAATTAGGTAAAGAGATTTTGCGTAGAAAATTGAGAAATAGAAAAATAGCGTTTACCGATTCTGTTATCGACAGGCTTATTAAACATTACGAACTTAAATCTTCAATAGATCTCTATTATTTGATTGCGATTGAAAAAATTGATATTTCTGATATTAGAAAAATTCTTGAGGAGGCTGATACTGGGGAACAACAGCAGGAGCCCGAAAAGGAGCAAAAGGGTATTAGACCTGTTAGCACTAATGAGGCTGATTCAATGGTTATTGGCGATGATATTGGTAATCTGAACTATGAACTTGGCAAATGCTGCAACCCGATTTCAGGAGATGCTGTCTTTGGGTTTATTACTGTTGGAAAGGGGATAACAATCCACCGTAAAAATTGCCCTAATGCAGCTCAGTTGCAGTCAAAATACAATTACAGAATTATTGATGTGAAATGGCGTAAATCAGATGAAAACAAAACATATCTTACTACTCTCCGGGTTACAGGTGAAGATAGAATGGGCATTTTGAGTCATATAACACAGATTATCTCTAATGACTTGAAAGTAAATATGGTATCAGTGAATATTGAGTCAAAAGGTGATAGTAATTTTGATGGCAGATTTAAACTCCGCGTTAGAGATATTGGGCATTTGAATGCTTTGATTCATAAGATTTTAAAAGTAAACGGGGTGAAGAAAGCAATCAGATTAAGTAGTCTGGCAGAAGAGAATGAATAGAATGTGAAAATATGATAAATATTGAGGAAGGTAAATTTTATCCGTTTTTAATTTTAGGAATAGTGGAAGGTGTTGATGGCGAGGAATTTTTTAAGCTTGCCGATCCCAACGGTGTGAAGCATCTGCTGAAAACACAATGGTATAAGAAATATGATTTAAAAACAGGAGAAACAATAATCTGCCACATTGATAAGATAAATTGTAATGGAAGGATATTTATTGAACCGGAACATCCTTTTTACAAACTTAACAATATTTATGATTTTACAATATCAGGCTTCACAAAACGAATTGAAGGTTTAGAGGTTTTTGAGAGTGCAATTGTTCAGGATGCTCTGGGAAATGAAATATTGATTCCAAAGGAAGACCTTTCCGATGAGTTAAGTGTGGGTGAAGTAGTGAAGTATAAAGTTATTAATATTAAAAAAGGTAAACCATTTATTTTTCCGGCCAATTTACCGGAAGCAGATTATACGGGCTTTATTCCTGACGAAAAATATCATTTCAAAGTCATACGAATAAAGCGGTATTCGGATAAGTATCAGTTTTTTGTAATTAAAGATGAGAAGGGTAGGGAGTTTTTACTTAGGGAAAAGTTTTATGAAAAATATGGAATAAGTATCGGCAATAGTATTAGTTGCACATTCAAAAATACAAAAACCGGATACTATCTGGAGCCGGAGCATCCGTATTATAAAACCGGGAAAATTTATGAATTTGATATTCTTGAAGAGACAGTTATTTACAAATATCCTGAGTTAAAAGAAGATGCATTACTGTTAAGAAATGATTTTGGTAAAGATATCCCTATTAGTAAAAAGCTTGTTAGTAAATCAGATATTTCATCAGGGAAAATAAGCTGTTTTGTAAAGGATATTGTGGAAGGCCAATTGATACTTGGTGAGTTTTAAATTTGAATCTGGGAATATTTGGTTTTATTCTTACTGGATTTCTTTTTTTTGCTATTTTTGCTGCGTTGGCGAAGGAATTATTACGTTGTAATACTATTTACACCCCCCATAGCTGCTTTTTTGTCAACATAATGAACATTTATTTAAACTCAAAAAAACACACAAATGAGAAAATTTATCCTTTTTGCCTTTATTTTTACAGTGATTAGTTCATCTCTAATTAGAGCTCAGTTGCCAGTGGAGTCACCTGAACATAAAGCTGAAAGAATGAAATGGTGGACAGATGCCCGTTTCGGGATGTTTATTCACTGGGGACTTTATGCCCTGCCGGCCCGTCATGAATGGGTTAAGCGGTACGAAAGAAAAACAAATGACGAATATGAAAAGTATTTTCCGCTTTTCAATCCCGATATGTTCGATCCGCACGAATGGGCAAAAATGGCAAAAGAGGCAGGAATGAAATATGCTGTCATCACAACCAAGCACCATGAGGGTTTCTGTATGTTTGATTCAAAATATACTGATTACAATGTAACTAATACTCCATACGGAAAAGATATTATTAAACAATGGGTTGAGGCTTTCAGAGAGGAGGGCCTGGGAGTTGGGTTCTACTATTCTTTGCTGGATTGGCATCATCCTGATTATACTATCGACAGAAATCATCCGCAAAGTGCTTCTTCTGACGAGGAATATGACAAGCTGAATAAGGGAAGGGATATGAGTAACTATCGACAGTATATTAAAGATCAGGTTGGTGAATTGCTGACTAATTATGGGAAGATTGATATCATCTGGCTTGATTACTCTTTCCCAGGTGGAAACCACGGAAAAGGGCGGGATGACTGGGATTCGGAAAATTTGCTTAAGATGGTTCGGGAACTTCAGCCCGGTATTATTGTAAACGACAGGCTTGATCTTTTGGATAAGGAGGGAGGCTGGGATTTTACGACACCTGAGCAGTATAAAGTATCGAAATGGCCTGAAAGAGACGGTAAAAGAGTACCCTGGGAAACCTGCCAGACATTCTCTGGCTCGTGGGGTTATTATCGTGATGAGATGACCTGGAAAGATACAAAGCAACTTTTGGTTCTGCTTATCGAATCTGTAAGTAAAGGTGGTAATCTTCTTTTGAATGTAGGCCCGACCGCAAGAGGAACTTTTGATTATCGTGCTGTTGACAGACTGGAATCAATGGGAAAATGGATGAAATATAATAACCGTTCAATATATAGTTGTACAGAAGCTCCTGACGACTTCCCCAAACCGGATAACTGCTTGCTAACCTACAATCCGGAGACAAATAGACTATACATTCATCTGCTTGACTATCCAATAAAGCGTCTGACATTGAAAGGATTTGGAGGAAAAGTTAAATATGCACAGTTTCTACACGACGCTTCGGAGATAAAATTCGGGAAGCCACGCCATAATGTTACTTATCAGGAGAAACTAGCCGATCAGGATGTTATTCTGATTCTGCCGGTTGTGAAGCCAAATGTTGAAATACCGGTTATAGAACTGTATTTGAATGATTAGTGCGGAAAGTCAACTGATGACTAAGAGAAGGTCTGAGCGACGGAAAGTCATCCGTTGACTAAGGAGAGGAATGGTGGAAAACTGGAATATTGGAATCCCGGAAGGTTTTAGCCAACCTTGCAGATTATTTGAAAGTAAGAATGGTTAAATGTAAAATAAATTCTAACAAAGTAATACAAAATGAAAAGATACTGCCAGACTCTCGATTTGAAGGATAATCCAAAACTAATTGAAGAGTACATTTTCTGGCATAAACCAGAGAATATATGGCCTGAGATTGTTCATGGAATTAAAGAGGTTGGAATTCTTAATATGGAAATTTACAGGTTGGGAAACAGGCTCTTTATGATAGTTGATGTGCCTGATAATTTTGATTGGGATATACAGATGACAAAACTTTCGACATTGCCACGTCAGGCAGAGTGGGAAGAGTTTGTGTCGAAATACCAGAAAAGCTCTCCAGATGCTTCCTCAAATGAAAAATGGCAGATGATGGATAAAATATTTGACCTGTCAGGGAAAACAAATTATTAATGAAGAAATAAATGGCAAAGATTCCTGAAATAGTGTTGGAAAAAGGTAAGAAGGTTATACTCGAACCCTGGTTTTATAACTCTGTCGGAGGAGAACCAATCAAAGCAATGACAATTGTGGAGTTGTTGTACGATGGTGAGAATCTGATTGCTAACTTTGAATGTCTTGATGACCGGTTTGTTGATTTGAACTCTTATAGAAAAAATAATACCGAATTATGGCACCAGGAAGTTTTTGAAGTCTTCATTGCTTCGGGTAGTAAACCTCCGGCTGATTATATTGAAATTGAGATTAATCCTAATAACGCTGTTTTTATTGCAAAAATAACAAACCCTGACTTGAAAGGAAACGGATTAAAGGCAGATTTGCTTTCTCCTGAGAAATCAGGCATCTCTCATAATGTGACAAAAGGAGCTGATATGTGGAAAGGTTTTTTGAAAATACCGCTGGCAGTCACAAAATTATCAGGGGAGGAAGCATTTAATGTTTACAGGGTGAATTTTTACAGAACAATATTAAAAGCAGAACATGAAGATACTGATTGGCAATCAACGAAAGAAGATACAGTATATGCCTGCTGGAGCAGTACAATGGCTGATGAGCCGGCTTTTCACAGGAGTGAGTATTTTGGAAAAATTACATTAAAAAACTAATGAAATGACAAAAGCAAAAGTATCGTTGTTTAAAGTTAATGGAAATAATTACACTATTCCTTTTATATTATTGACAAGCCTTTTCCTGATGTGGGGGCTGGCAAACAATATGACAGATACTCTTCTGGCAGCATTCAAGAAAATAATGAGTATGACCGACTTCCAGACATCCTGGATACAACTTGCTTTTTACGGATCCTATTTCCTGCTGGCTTTGCCTGCAGCACTGTTCATAAAAAGATTTACATACAAATCAGGTGTTTTACTTGGGCTTGGAATGTTCATTGCCGGCTCACTTT
>JAOZOC010000595.1 GCA_029933495.1 Bacteroidales bacterium | reverse complement strand
AGAACTAAATCATAAACAGCTGTCCCTCAGCTTATTTTAAGTGGACAGTAGTGGACAATTATAACAAAACAATCACAACAACTGTGGCTGCAATTATTGCGAAAAAACCTGCAATCAAAGGTTTTCTTATTGCTTTATTTCCCAGTGCAATGGCATACCCGAGTTTCATCAGGTTATTGCTGCTTATGGCGATAAGTGTTGCACTTGAAATCACCTGTATTGCAATTTGATATTTTCCGGTAAACAAACTCATCAGGAACGGATCAATGTCAGTAACTCCAACTATCAGCGATAAAACATCAAGTCCCTGGGTTCCGTATGTTTTCAACACATATTTGGTGAGAGCGGCAAACACTACAAAAAGAACGGCAAATAGCAAAGCTGTTTTAAACTCAAGCGGATTTTTATGCTTCGTGTCTGTTAGCTCTGTATTTTCTCCTTTTTTACCCCATTTAAAAAGCATCCAGGCAACCATAAAAGTAAATACCGTTAAAACTGAAAACGGAATTATCATCAGCTTTGCAAGCGTTTGATTAAAAATGATGATCAAAATATATATCCTTATGAACATCATTGCAGTAGCAAGTATCACGGAAGCTGAAACCTGATTAAGTGCGGCATCGGGTTCTTTGCTTTTTCTTGCCAGTACAACTGTTGTTGCAGTACTGCTATACAAACCACCAAGTAAACCGGTAAGGATCATTCCTGTTTTCGGGAAAATAAATTTTTTCAGCAGATAGCTTAGATAGGACACTCCGGATACGACCACCACTACAAGCCAGAACTTGAATGGCGAAATGGGAATGGCCTCACTTATAATCTTGTGAGGCAATAGCGGAAGGATAATGCCACTCATTGCAAGAAACTTTGCCAGAATTGTGAATTCGTCATTATCAAATTTACCACTTAATGTTTTGAACTGCTCTTTTAGTTCGGTGAGGAACAGCACTGTAGTGACTACCAGTATTGTGAGCCACAGTCGGTTTAATATAAAGCAAGGGGGCAAGACTGTATGTGATAAGTACGGTAATTATTGATGTTATACCGTACATCTTTTGTGTTTCAATCTTTTTAATATAAAATATTGCCAAAAAAAAGTGATAAGTATGGCACCTAATCCGAAAAGCCATATTCTGGCAGGAGCTATAACGTAAAGAATGAACCCGAAGATACCAATAAATGTGTAAGTACGATCCATACCGAAAACGGTTTCCGACCTCTCATTAAAATGGTGCCGCCGCTGCTCAAGACCTATCAAAAGAGAGAACAGTGTAACCAAGAGGAATTTTATAAAGTCGTCCGGTATTTTGTCAATCAGATTCATTATTACACAATCTTTTTCTTGTTCATTTTTTTATAAATAATCTCAATAATGTAAGAGATAATAATAATGGAAAGTCCCACAACAGCTCCGGAATAGTTAGTTGTAAATTGCTGATACATAAGTGCTGTCAACGCTGCAATGCAAAGAAAAGCTCCGAGTAGTGAGACCCATTTCATTGATTTCGTCTGTTTTGCAAGTTTGTAATTTGCAATATTGACAATTGCGAAGATCAGTAGAAAGCCTGCACTTCCTGAAGTGGAAATACTTTCAAGGTCGAAGAAATTTGCTACAACAAGAGTTAATATTGCTATGACAAGTAACCCGATAGGCTCATTCCAAAAAGTGAGGGTAAACTCGTGAGAAATTTCTTCATCTTTTGCAAGTTCATAATTCACCCTACTACCACCATAAAGGCTGATATTTATTGCTGAAAAGGTTGATATCAAAGCTGTTATACTTATAATGACATATCCTGCTTTCCCAAGTGCCGGTTCTGCTGCTACCGCGAGAACATACTCCTGTGCTTTACTGATTTTTTCAAAAGCTACTGAACCAACTGTAATAAAGGCAATGACAATATACAGGATTATTACAAAGATTACTGAAATATAAAATGCCCTTGGAATATTCTTTAATGGGTTTTTAATATTGGGTGCTGCATTTGCAATCAGTTCAAACCCTTCATAAGCAACAAATATCACAAATCCGCCACTAACAAGTTTAAAAGGGCCTACCCAGTTAACAAGTGAAAGCTGGTGAAAATTAGGATTGCTCTTTAAACCCCAGATACCAATTACGGCAAATATTGCCAGAATAAATATTTTGATAAAAACAGCAACGGATTCAGTCATACTGACCGCTTTAAAACTAATGTAGTTTAATAGAGTGCAAAAAACAATAATAGATGTTATGAGAATGTGTTTGTCGCTATTAAAATTTCCCGTAATCTTAAAAAGTGCAGCACCGTACGATCCGAATGCTGAGGAATATAGCGATAACATAATAATATAACTGATCCACAAAAGGTTGTTTGTACCTCCACTAAAAACATTCTTTCCGAATCCCTGGTTTATAAAATTTACCGTACCTCCGGTATTTGGGTAGAATAGTGACAGCCTTGCATAAGAGTATGAGGTCAGGAATGCAACAATTCCTGCAATCAGAAAAGCTACCGGAGTTCCGCCTTTGGCAAGCTCAACTGACAGTCCTAAAACTGCAAAAATACCTCCACCTACCATACCGCCAACC
>JAOZOC010000594.1 GCA_029933495.1 Bacteroidales bacterium | reverse complement strand
AAGTCTTCATTTGCCCTCCTGCATCTGTACCATTAAAAACAGTGGAAGAGCAATTTACAGTATTGTCAAGGTGTGTTGACAAAAGACAATAGTCGTTATCTGTAGGTAAGTGCCACCCGGCAGGACAAATACCTTGTATCCCTGGTGCTGTTGTATATTCCATAATCTCATTCCACTGGTACAGCCCGCCATAGATGTCACAATTTGCAATATCATTATTAAAGCAGAATTTTTCAATTAATGCATTATTCGTCTGGCTACTACTGCCGCTAATCATACTACCAATATTCAGGTTTTCGGCCATCCAGCACTGAGTTCCGATTTGTAATGTATTGTATGTTTGGTTATCCCGTGTATCGGTTAAAATATCGCCGCAGGCCCAGGCAGTTACATTAAATGCAATCTCCTTCCAAATATTTTCAGATAAGATGTATGCATAGAATTTATTATCGGTTGTACTGAATACTAAAAGTCCGTTTGACGGGCTTGCAACAGTTTCAATATCCGCCTGTGTCATCCGAGGGATTAATAGTCCTTTACTTGTTGATTTTATTTCGAGCATTGCCGAAGGATCAGCTTCCGAATTATCATCACTGACTGATACTCCCTGCGCAACGATTAATTTCGTCAGTAAAAGAAGTACTGCGATGTAAATTAAAAAATAGATTTTTGTTTTCATTTGTGAATGTTGGTTTATGATCTGATACTTTAAAATCCGGCAGGCCATTTTGACCTGCCGGCATAAATTTGGATATTATTTGCTAAGATGTTTCTATTCAGTTTTCAATATTCCCCCTTTCCGTATTAGTTATCATATATTTTTAAAATTAATCTTTAAAAAGGAGTGAATACCGGAACACCGGACTCCTTGCCGTAATTGGATTGCCATAGCAGATTTTTGTCACTATTGTCAACCTGACCGTTCATATCAAAGTCTGCCGATTGATAGCCTGCATTGCCAGCCTGAGACTGCCAGAGAGTTTTATCGGAAAGGCCGATCGCACCATCACCGTTTGCATTTCCTGCATACATCCCGAAAACACCGCTTCCAAGGTCTTTTTGTACCGTATCATAAGCCTTTTCTGCTGCGGATGTAAAATCGTAGCTGTAAACACCGTTTGAATAACCCATTTCCTGTGCAGATAAAACGCCTAGGTGGTTACGGTGATGGATTACAACATAGTTGTTAACACTGTCGTGAGTGTTAAATGGCAACGGTGAAGTACCGTCAAGTCCGGTGATGCTTCCGTCTTTTAGCATAAATGCTGCAAATCGTGAACTGACAGTCAACTCATTGGCTGAGGCAGCATTGTTTGCGTTGCGCGTTTCCAAAAGAACCCAGTCAACAACATCATTGTTGGGTATGGATGTCACGCTTTCAGTGCCCTGATAATTCCAGGGTGCAACATTAAAAGGCTGACTTAACGGAAGGTCTCCCACCACATTCAGTGTTGTACTCATTTCCGTTCCGTTATACGGACCTTCAAGAAGTGCTTTCAGCGAAACTTCCGAAACCTCGAAGGAACTGACGTGAAACAACGAACTGCTATTATTAGCATCCTTAATACTCAGATAAATGTCGTGATAACCTGTCGTAACTCCCGAAACATCAATTTCCACAGTCGTATCAATAACCTGTCCCGAAGTCAGCGAAATAGTAACCCCGTTTCCAAACGTGGCGTCGGGATCAATAAAGTATTCCATCGAAACGATATCGGGATAAGTAGTTGGCCCAACAGGCGGTTCTGGAATAAACAACTTGGTTTTGGAATAGTGTGTCAGACTCCATTTTCCATCTGCATCTTTTGTGCGGAAATAGGCAGTATGAAAACCGGGTGACAATCCCGAAACATCAATATCAAAATCAGTGTCTGTTATTGTGCCGGATGTTACGGCAACCGGTGTTCCGTTTCCAAAGCCCGGATCGGTATCGAAATAATATTCTATTGCCGTTATGTCGGAAATTATTCCGGGTACAGAGGCTGCACCCTCAATGAACACTTTTTGCATTGAATAGTGTGTGAGGCTCCAGGTTCCGTGTGCATCCTTCGCACGGAAATAGGCAATATGAAAACCAGGTGACAATCCCGAAACATCAATGTCAAAATCAGTGTCAGTTATTGTGCCGGCCGTAACGGCAATTGGTGTTCCATTCCCAAAACCTGGGTCAATATCGAAATAATACTCGATTGCCGTTATGTCGGAAATTATTCCGGGAGCAAAAGCTGCACCCTCAATGAACACTTTCTGCGTTGAATAATGTGTAAGGCTCCAGATTCCGTTTGCATCTTTCGCACGGAAATATACTGTATGAAAGCCAGGTGACAATCCCGAAACATCAATATCAAAAGTGGTGTCCGTAATAGAATCGGCTGTTACCGGGACAGATGTTCCGTTACCGAAACCGGGATCGGAGTCGAAGAAGTATTCCAGTTGGACAATATCAGGCGACTGGGCGAAAAGCTCCTGTCCTGCTGATATCATCATCGTTAACAAGATAATTATAATATATCTCATTGTCCCGGCCTATTTATGTGACATTGCCTTGATGGTAACCGGAATAGTAGGCGAAC
>JAOZOC010000593.1 GCA_029933495.1 Bacteroidales bacterium | reverse complement strand
CCTGTATCTTCAGCGATGTGGGGCCTGATGTCCGCTGGATAGGGAATGAGAAAGGGTTTGCTAACGATACCTGTTGGGCAACACTCACACCGGAGGGGCGGGACGGAAAGAAACCCGGCCCGGGAATATCAAATTACCGGCTTAATACCACAGGAACAAGAAATGGGAAATACTGGATTCCGGGAGAGTGCGATGTTTCCATTCGTCCGGGATGGTTTTATCATCAGTCACAGGATTCAATGATACGAAGTCCGGAGAACCTGGTTAATCTCTATTTTAAATCAATTGGCAGAGGTGCGAATTTCCTGCTTAACCTTCCTCCCGATAAAAGGGGGTTGATTCATGAAAATGATGTGAAAGCACTAAAGGGTTTCAGAGAGACAATTGACAGGATGTTTGCCAATGACCTTGCATCCGCTGCGAGAGTTTCAGCATCAAATGTCAGAGGCGGAAGCAGAGAGTTTAATCCTGCCAATGTCATTGACGGCAACAGGAATACTTACTGGACCTGTGATGATACAGTTACGAAAGCAGAAATTATACTTGAGTTTGATGAACCGGTTAAATTCAATATTGTCAGTCTGCGTGAATTTCTTCCTCTCGGACAGCGTATTGAAGGATGGGCATTGGATAGCTATGAGAACGGAGAATGGAAAACATTTGCCAGAGGAGCTTCAATTGGGAACAGAAGATTGTGGAGAGGTGACATTCACAAAACAACAAAAGTTAGGTTTCGTATTACAAATGCACCCGTCAGCCCTGCTGTATGTGAGTTTGGGCTTTATCTGTTTGAGAAATAGTACGGGCAAATCCCGAAGGGGTGACATTATAATTCCATAAAAATGAAAAAATATTCAATTCTGGTTTTAATTGTGCTGATTGCTGTTTTTTCAGTTACAAGCTGTAAGAAGAGAGGGCGCAAACCAAATATAATCCTGTTTTTTTCGGATGATGCTGGTTATGCCGATTTCGGATTTCAGGGCAATTCAAAATACCATACCCCTAATCTTGATAAACTGGCAAGCGAAGGAGTTAAGTTTACCGACGGATATGTTACAGCTTCAGTATGCAGTCCTTCAAGAGCAGGCCTTATGACAGGCCGTTATCCGCAGCGATTTGGTCATTATACCAACCTGCCGGGAAAACCCGATCCCAATGTGCCTGATTCGATAAGAGGATTGCCTCTTAATCAGATAACTATGGCCGAATTACTGAGACAGAACGGATATGCAACAGGCATAATCGGAAAGTGGCATCTTGGAACTGAGCCTCATTTTCTACCCTACAACAGAGGTTTTGATGAGTTTTTCGGAATTCCGGGAGGAGGAAGTCAATATTTCTATCCCAAATCGTTAAAGTCATTGGCCTGCAATTATAAGGATATTACAAAAGAGCCTCTTCCATACCTCACAGATGCTTTTGGCAATGAAGCAATTGACTTTATTGAAAGGCACAAGAATGAGCCTTTCTTCCTCTATCTCTCTTTTAATGCACCTCATACACCCTTGCAGGCTCCCGACAGTCTGATAGATTTGTTTGATGCTGATTTCAGAACCGGTGTAAGGAAGAAAAATGCTGCAATGACTACTTCTCTGGATAAGAATATTGGGAAAGTTTTACAAAAACTTGATGAGCTTGGGTTAACAGAAAACACATTAATAGTATTTGCTAACGATAACGGGGGTGCTATGCCATACAATGCTTCTCTTAATGATCCGTTAAGAGGCACAAAAGGAACATTTCTCGAAGGGGGGATCCGTGTTCCCTTTCTGATGAAATGGCCGAAACATATTGATTCTGGTACTGTTTATAATTACCCTGTCAGTACACTCGACCTGTTACCCACTTTTGTTGCAGTTGCCGGTGGAGACCTTCCTGATGACAGGGATTATCCCGGAGTTAACCTGATTCCTTATCTGACAGGTAATAATAAGGAGAGACCTCATGAAGTCCTGTTCTGGCGAAATGTTTACCGGAAGGCTGTGCGCAAAGGCGACTGGAAACTGGTAATAACACCTTACGGAAAGCGCTGGCTGTTTAATCTTAGTAATGATATTGGCGAAACGACCGATCTTTTTCAGGAACATCCTGAGATAGCTACAGACCTTTTATCCGAACTTAAGCAATGGGAAGCAAAGAATATTGAACCGATCTGGGTTGTTGACACTATTTGGAGAAAGCATTCCAGCAGGAGGTATAATCAAAATATTGTAGATATGTTTAAGAGGGATTAAAAATCATCGTAGATGATTTTTTGTTTTTTAGATAAAGGATTAGAACCCCCAAAAAGCATGGATAAAAATTATAAAATAAAGACTTCCTGTTTTCTCTAAAAGATTACATTTTTTATCAGGGTTACGCAAAAAAAGACAAAAAAAACCACATTTTTAGCCTTTGTAAAACATTGTTCTTCCGCAATGTAAAAGGCCTTCCACTTTATTTCCACCTTCTGAAACCCTTGATTCTGCAACCCTTCAGGCCTATTCAGGTAAAAGAGTTCCTAAATATTGCAAATAAAATTTAAATTATGATGAAGTACTATTTATTATTAGCAGGGTGGTTTATTTCTTTGGC
>JAOZOC010000592.1 GCA_029933495.1 Bacteroidales bacterium | reverse complement strand
TCAGAATGAAGAAATTATTAATAATGTTTTTCAAAAAAGGGGAGAGGTCTATTTTAACTTCAAACCCTCTTCATCAAAAGATATTCTTTCTCTTACAAGAGTTATTTCAATTGACAATATCAGAAACGATGAGGTTTTTGCTTATGCCAATAAAAACGAGTTTAGTGATTTTCTGAACTACGGAATAGATTATACAGTTCTTCCTGCTCCGGGTTTTCTTGTCAACCCCAAAATGAAAAGTGATATTGATATTAAAGGTGTTTTGGATTGGGATTTTTACCCGACTTATGATGCTTATGTTGATATGATGAATCAGTTTCAGACAAATTATCCTAATCTTTGTCAGGTTTATAGTATCGGGCAGACGGTTAATGGACGTGAACTTCTGGTTGCCAGAATATCAGATAATGTGGGGCAGGATGAAGGAGAGGCACAATTCCTTTACACTTCAACGATGCACGGGGACGAAACAACCGGTTATGTTCTGATGCTTCGTCTAATTGATTACCTCTTGTCGAATTATGGTACTAACCCTCAGGTTGATAACCTGGTAAATAATATGGATATCTATATTAATCCGCTTGCAAATCCTGACGGAACTTATCTTGGAGGTAACAATACCGTTAACGGAGCTCAAAGATATAATGGCAATAATATTGACCTGAACAGGAACTATCCTGATCCTCAGGCAGGACCACATCCCGACGGAAATGCGTGGCAGCCCGAAACAGTTGCATTTATGGCATTTGCCGAGAGTCACCATTTTGTATTGTCTGCCAATTTTCACGGTGGTGCTGAGGTATTTAACTATCCCTGGGATACCTGGTCCGGGTTAGCCCCCGATGATGAATGGTGGCAATATACAGGACGTGAGTGGGCTGACTCAGCACAGGTGTATTCATCTTCAGGATATTTTACTGACCTGAACAATGGAATAACAAATGGCTATGCCTGGTACTCTATCACAGGAGGACGTCAGGACTATATGAACTATTTTCAGCAATGTCGTGAGGTTACGGTTGAATTGTCCTCCACGAAATTACCTCCGGCTTCACAACTTCCTGATTTCTGGAATTCCCAGTATCGCTCATTTCTGGATTATATGGAGCAGGCACTGTTTGGAATTCGCGGAACGGTTACGGATGCTGCTACCGGCGAGCCGGTTTATGCCGAGATATTTATTGAAAACCACGATGTCGACAGCTCCTGGTTTTACACTCAACCGGAAACCGGAAATTACAACAGACCTGTGTATGAGGGGACTTATGATGTCACCTATTCGGCTTTCGGATATTATCCGCAAACAATTGAAAATGTTCAGGTGCAGAACAGGGAAATAACATGGGTGAATGTTGAGCTTGAACAGGGTAACTTAATTCCTGATTTTTCTGCAAATAATACCGTAATTTCAACCGGTGGAAGTGTTGATTTTACCGATATGTCATTCGGGAATATAACAAGCTGGGAGTGGACTTTTGAAGGAGGAACACCGGCAATGTCAGATGAACAGAACCCGACGGAAATAGTATATAATATAAACGGTACGTATGATGTTTCGCTCACTATTTCTGATGGAACGGATTCACAGATTATCACAAAAGAGGATTATATTACTGTTAGTTCAGAGTATTATATGCAGGATGGAACGGTAACAACCTGTGAAGGTGTTTTTTATGATACGGGAGGACCCAGCTCAAATTATAGCGATGATGAAGATTTTACAATGACCTTCCTGCCCGGTAACACCGGAAGTAAAATTAAAGCTGAATTTCTCTCCTTTAGTGTTGAAGCTCAGTCGAATTGTGAATACGATTGGTTGAAAATCTTTGATGGAACCGATACGCAATCACCCCAGATCGGGATTTATTGCGGAACTGATTCTCCCGGAACAGTTACGGCAACAAATGATCAGGGCGCGCTGACATTTCAGTTTCATTCTGACTATTCGGTTAATGAGGCTGGTTGGGTTACAAATATTACCTGCGAAGGCGGTGATTTACCACCGGTTGCTGATTTTTCGGCAAACCCGGTGCAGGTTGATGAGGGAAGCAGCGTACAGTTTACTGATCTTTCGGAAAATAATCCTACAAACTGGGAGTGGAATTTTGAAGGTGGAACACCTGAAACATCCACTGAACAAAATCCTGAAATAATATACAATACTCAAGGGGTTTATGATGTGGCTCTTACTGTGACAAATGATTATGGCTCAGATACAAAAACAAAAAACGAATATATCACGGTTATTTATGTTACAGGAATTGGTGAAAACTCTGTTAACCTGATAAAAATATTTCCAAATCCGGCAAACAATGTTCTTAATATAAGTTCGGAAGAAATGATTTATTCTGTTACCCTCCTTGATATTGTCGGAGCTAAAGTTTTTCAGCAGGATAATGATGTAAACTCCGTGCGAGTGAATACATCAGAGTTGAATGCAGGAATCTATTTTGTTGTTGTTAAGACTGACAGCGGTGTTGTTACACGAAAGGTGCAGATTTTGTAGTTATTTGCCAATGTTGAGAATTACACCATTTGTATTTTAAAGAATTTCGATTGAACCTTTCAGCCGGATATCT
>JAOZOC010000591.1 GCA_029933495.1 Bacteroidales bacterium | reverse complement strand
TATTGTTCCCTTCAAAAGTGCTATATATCATCAATAGTATGAATATCTGGTTAATTTCATCATTCGTTCTCTTCACTGCAATTATCTTTTTTGCCTATTCTGTTTTTATCATTCTGAAACAAAAGCGTCTTTCCGAAATACAGAAAGATTTTATCAATAACATGACTCACGAATTTAAAACCCCGATCTCAACAATTGGAATCTCGGCAGAAGTTCTTTCCGACCCTGAAATTGTAAAATCGCCGGAGCGTCTGAAAAACTATGCAGAAATAATATCAGGCCAGAATAAAAGGCTTGAGAGCCAGATTGAGAAAGTACTTCAGCTTGCCCAACTTGACAAAAGCAAATTCAAGCTTAAAAAGGAAGAGTTTGATATTCACAAGGTTATAAAGCAGATTGGAGAGGCATTTAAACTTACGGTTGACAGTAAAAATGGAGTTCTGCATTGTAATCTAAAAGCCGGAAATTCAATTATTACCGGCGACAAACTGCATACAACCAATATAATCTATAATCTTCTTGATAACGCCTTTAAATACAGCTTTGAAAAACCGGATATTACAATTTCCACATGGAATAAAGACAACCGGCTTTATCTTGAAATTTCGGATAAAGGAATAGGTATCAGTAAAAAATACCGGAAAAGGATATTTGACAGGTTTTTCAGAATCCCGACAGGCAACATACACAATGTTAAAGGGTTCGGTCTGGGATTGAACTATGTAAAAAGTATCGTCCACTCACATAACTGGAAAATAAAGGTTGAGAGCGAGCCTGGTGAAGGGAGCAGGTTTATTATTATTTTCTGATATATTTGCTTTTTTAAAACAATACTCCGTTAATTTTTCAACAGGCAATTTTACCTAACCATAAGGTGTCCCAATAGACTTGATTTATTTTTTTGCAATTTAGGTCTAAACCTAAGTTTGAAATAATTCTGTCTGCTATGATTTTATTGAGGTGCAGCGTTTTTACATCGCTCATTGAAAAGGACTTTCGCAAATGCTTTTCCACAGGCAAATAATAAATTGCTTTGGCAATTGAAACTGCGGTAAGTGATGTGTTAAAATGAAAATGCAACTTGCTTTCACTTCTTGCCTGTGAGTGTGTCAAACCTGCAAACTGTTTTGCATCACGAAACAGAAATTCTATTTGAAAACGTCCCTTGTAATACCGGTAAATAAGTTCACCGCTTAATGTCAAATCCGTTGAAAACAGTACCGCATACTGACCCGTAAATTTTCCGTTTCTCCAATACTCTGCATAGGCAAGTTTAACTTTTCTTTTTAAAGTCACGCTGTAAACAATACCCTCATATACTTTTGTGTCTTTGTCCTGATAACACATTCGCAACCTACGCTTATCCGGGTTTTTCATATTTATTTTTCCATCTTTCACTTTAGGTCTCCCTTTTTTTCCCGTTGGTTTCCCCTGATATAAATAATGCAGATTTGCATCTTTTCGCATTTTGCTTATTACGTGAAGTTGCGTTTGCTCTATCAGGGGATTCACAAATTCCTGCTTAGCAAAATATCCGTCAACCACAAAATATTCTGATATGGATTCTAATGTTTCTTTTCGCTCAATAACTATGGATGCGTAATGGGTTACTAATGTTTTTCCGGCTTGTTTTAATTCTTTAACCGAAGGAGTTTGAACTGCTTCTAAAGACATTGCTGTATTGTTATCAATATCAATAACGGCAAAACCTCCTATCTCTAACCCTTTTAATGATTTGCCCGATGCTCCACTCCAAAATCTTCCTATGTGTTCGGTCTTATTTCCGCTTTTTGGGATGTAGCTCGGATCAAAGGCTATTATTCGATGTGTTGAACAATTTTCAAGAATAAGACTCTTGTTGAACCTTATAAAATCAAATGGATTTTCAAAATTGTTACGGTAAGTTTGTTCACTGTAATTGCCGTACCTTGACATATTTGTAAAGTTATAACGACCTCCTAAACCCATAAATAAAGTGAAAATTTTTACCATAAATTTTTTTCTTGCTTTATTTTGTATCCCAATTTTTTCTAATATTGCACTCACAAGGGCCTGGCCCTTTTTGAAAGCATCTTTTTTTTTGTTTCCATAAAACAAAACAGGTGCTTTCTTTTTTTCTTTTCTATCCCTTCTCTAAAAAGTTTTCAAATACCTGTTGTTAATTTTTTACCGGAGTGTTGATTATAATGAAGCATATTAAATTCTCCTGGCCCTTTACCTTTATTCCCAAGAAAACCAATATATGAAAAATGGTTTTTTGAATATACCTGAAAAAAATGTTTATTGCATAACTCCTCTATAAATAATAATGAGTCAACGATATATATTCTTGAAGGACAAAAAAGTTCAGGAGTTTCCATAATTTTATCATTCATCAATGTAATAGTTTTTGGAAAACTTTTAAAAATTTTTACCTCCTGTGATTTAATGGTTCCTGGGATTGAAACGTAAAGCAATATTATTGCAACAATTCTTACTTTATAACTTATAATCATAATAAAAAAAATTTTATGTTATTAATTTGCTAATTAGGTGTTATTCAGGGGTTTAAACATACTTGTTTTTATAAGGTTTGCTTT
>JAOZOC010000082.1 GCA_029933495.1 Bacteroidales bacterium | reverse complement strand
ACAGGATTATAGTTGGAAATCTGTAATTTTATACGCTTATGACAAACAAAAGAATCTTTACAAAGGCCGAAAAGCTTCAATTTCTAAAAAATATTTTACTTTTTTTTCAAAAGTCATTTCATAATTTCTTAAATTTGAAAAGTTTTATAAATACCTTTGTTTGGTAATTTTTATATTGCAGGTGAATTTGTTAAAAACATTTCAATGAAAATATATGATTATGAAAAAAATTCTGATAATTTTAGTAATTGCCGCTTTTGCAGTTAGTTGCTGTAATGAGACGAAGAAAAAAGATGTAGCTGTTAATATTGATAAGGAGATGGAAAATGTTGCCCTTGTTCTCGAAAATTATGTTATTGCAAGTGAAGGGCAGGATATTAATCTGGTTAAGGAGATTTGGGCAGAGGAGCCTGATATAGCTATCTTTGGTACATCAAGTAACGAACAGCTTATTGGTTGGGAAGCTATTAGTAATACTATGCAAAGGCAGTTTAATGCTTCCCAGGAGACTTACATCTCTGTTAGAGATCAGAAAATCAATATTAATGAAACAGGAAATACGGCATGGTTCTCCGAAATAATGAATTATAATTATGTTTATCTTGGAGAGGCAAAAAAGTATGAAGGATTAAGATTTACCGGAGTTCTTACAAAAAAGAATGGAGAGTGGAGGATAGTTCAGAGTCATATGTCGATCCCTGAATAGGAGGACTGATAACCTGAGTTCCGGGCTTTAAAGATTCTAATTGATATCTCTTAGCTAATCTTTTGTGTAGAATTTTGGTTAATATCTGATTTTAATCCCTGTATTTATTTTGTTTTCATATACATCCATAAATTCAAATTTTTGAACAATAGATTTTCTATCTTCTGCCATAATGACCGATTTGCCTTTTACAGATTTTATATTCCCGGGTAGATTGTAAACGGTTCTAAATTCTATCATACTCATTAATTCTTCAGGCAGGTTGATATCCTGTTCCACAAGCCTTTTTTTCAGGTAAGGGGCTATATTGAATTTCTTGAGTTTGTGCTTCCCAATCTTAAGATATGATGGGGCAAAAAAGGTCTTTTTGCTTCCGGCTATCTCATACATTGCAATGTTCAGTTCTTTTGTGTTGTTGAAGTCAAAACTCAGAGATGCATCCGTAATATTATCCCCCATAATAAATTTAACATTATTGATACCTTTATTATTCTTGAATTTCATTGCAAATTCTTCAAAACGCTTTGTCATTTCTTCCTTTAATGTATTTTGGTCGAACAATCCTGACAGGTTAGAAAACATACTTGTAAACTGGTCAGTCTTAATACTGTATGATATAGTTCCAGACTGGTCCGAATTCACAGTAATCTCTTCAACTATTTCAATGCAACTTGTCAGAACAAGCATCGAAAAGAATAGAATTGGGATAAATTTTCTCATAAATAGAATATTGAAATGTGAAATATGATAATGTAATCAACGTAAATACGTAATAAATATTACAATCCTCCTGTATTTAAAGTAGTTAGCCCGGTTGAAAACTTGTGAAAATATTTTGACCAGGTAATGGCATGGATTTTGTTCTTTTGTATCGAATAAGCAACGAATAAGTTTCGTATAAAATTAGCAACCATGAGCAAAATTGAAAATATCGCAAATCAAAATGCTGAAATCTTTATCAAGAAGCATTTTGCAAAATTAAATCACAAGGACCGTATGGTTCGAGTTATGAAGTCAAGTGTCAAAGATACAATTAAACAAGCTTTAATAGCTTATGAACTAGAAAGAATAAAAGGGTAATGAAAGTTTTATATCTACAAGAAAGCTTGCCAGAAGGCAAGCTTTTTTTTATTCTGCAAGTATCAAGACTTTATTTTTTAACACCTCTATTACACCTCCCTTAATCTCAAAAAACTGCGGGTTCTTGTCTTTATCCAGAACTTTCACCTTTCCTTCTTTAAGAACAGATATTAAGGGGGCGTGATTATTCATTATCTCGAATGATCCGTCCTTCCCGGGTAGCTGAACAAGATATACCTCTCCCGTAAAAATTGTTTTATCAGGGCTTATAATTTCAACGTTCATTATAGTGTTGTATTCTTAATGATTTTTTTCTTATTTCTCTTTAGAAAGTATTTTCTTGCCTTTCTCAATTGCCTCATCAATAGTTCCTACCAGGTTAAAAGCAGCTTCAGGGTATTCATCGACTTCACCGTCCATAATCATATTGAAACCTTTGATCGTATCTTCAATCTTTACGAGTGTTCCCTTAAGGCCTGTGAACTGTTCTGCAACGTGGAATGGCTGTGAAAGAAAGCGCTGAACTCTACGAGCTCTGTTTACTGCAAGTTTATCTTCTTCTGACAATTCATCCATACCCAGAATTGCAATAATGTCCTGTAGTTCTTTATAGTGCTGTAATAGCTCTTTAACTCTTTGTGCTGTATTGTAATGCTCAACACCAACAATATCAGGAGAAAGTATCCTTGATGTAGAATCGAGTGGGTCAACAGCAGGATAAATCCCTAATTCGGCAATTTTACGACTTAATACTGTAGTAGCATCAAGGTGCGAAAAAGTAGTTGCCGGAGCAGGGTCGGTAAGGTCATCAGCAGGTACATAAACTGCCTGAACAGATGTAATGGAGCCTCTTTTTGTTGATGTAATCCGTTCCTGTAGTGCGCCCATTTCAGTTGCAAGCGTAGGTTGATAACCTACAGCTGACGGCATACGTCCTAATAAAGCTGAAACTTCAGAGCCTGCCTGTGTAAAACGGAAGATATTATCCATAAAGAACAGGATATCACTTCCACCTGATTTTTCATCACCGTCGCGGAAATACTCTGCAATCGTTAAACCGGTAAGTGCAACTCTTGCACGTGCTCCGGGAGGCTCATTCATCTGACCAAATGATAATGTTGCCTGTGATTGCTGTAACTCTTTGCGGTCAACTTTCGACAAGTCCCATCCGCCCGATTCCATATCTTTTGTAAAATCATCACCATATTTAATAACTCCCGACTCAATCATTTCACGGAGCAAGTCATTACCCTCTCTTGTTCGTTCACCAACACCTGCAAAAACCGACATACCGGAGTAATTTTTTGCAATGTTGTTGATAAGTTCCATAATGATAACCGTTTTTCCAACACCTGCACCACCAAACAGACCAACTTTTCCACCTTTTGAATAAGGCTCAATAAGATCGATAACTTTAATACCTGTATATAGGATTTCTACCGATGTTGATAGTTCTTCATATTTCGGTGGATCGCGGTGTATCACATAGGATTTACCTGTGTCAACCTGTCCGAGACCGTCAATAGTATCGCCAGTTACATTAAATAGCCGTCCTTTAATTTCATCACCTACCGGAATTGCAATTGGTTGACCTGTTCCAATTACATCCATACCTCTTCTTAAGCCGTCAGTTGAATCCATAGCAATTGTTCGCACTGTATTTTCGCCAATATCCTGCTGTGTCTCAAGTACCAGTGTTGATCCGTCATCTCTGGTTACTACCAGCGCATCAAGAAGATTAGGAAGGTCTTCTTCCTTTTCAAATGTAACATCTAAAACTGCCCCAATTATCTGAGATATAGTTCCTTTACTTTTGATTTTCATAGTGATTTCTTAATTTTGAGTGCAAAGATAAAATATTTTTTTATTTCTTAAAGAATTTTCTTTGGAACAGAATCAAGGAAATAACTCCAACTGTGATTGCTGAATCTGCAATATTGAAAACCGGCCTGAAAAAAATAAATTGTGATCCTCCCCAAACTGGAATCCAGGATGGATAAATGCCTTTTATTAATGGGAAATAGAGCATGTCAACAACCTTCCCATGTAAAAACGAACCATATCCTCCGTCAGCCGGGAAAATCGTTGCAACTTCATGAAATCTGCTTTCATTGAATAACATACCATAAAATGCACTATCAATAATATTGCCTAGTGCTCCTGCAAAAATGAGTGAAATACAGATGATAAGTCCTGTTTTTGCACCTTGCTTAATTAAATGGAAAAGATACCAACCGATGCCAGCAACAGCAATAATTCTGAAAATACTCAAAATAAGTTTTCCGGATGAGCCTCCAAACCTCATTCCAAAAGCCATTCCTTCGTTTTCGGTAAAATGCAGAATAAACCAGTTTCCTATTACCGGAATTTCTTCTCCAAGGGTTAAATGCGTTTTAATCCAGATTTTTGAAACCTGATCAACTATTAAAACCAGAAAAATAATAAAAGTTGCTTTTTTCAAAATCGAAACTTCAAAGTAGGTATAATATCAGGTTATCTTTTTTTCGGTTGATTTAATTTCGCATCAATACTTAAAGTAGCATGAGGAACACTTTTCAACCTTTCTTTTGAAATAAGCTTGCCTGTTACCCTGCAAATGCCGTATGTTTTATTTTCGATACGAATAAGTGCATTTTCAAGTGAGTTGATAAACTTCTCCTGTCTTGCCGCAAGCCTGCTGTTTTCCTCTTTTGATAATACCTGGTACCCTTCTTCCAAAACTTTAAATGTAGGGGATGTATCAAATGTGTCATGCTCATTGGCATTAGTATAAGCATCGGTAAGCATTTTAAAATCTTCTTTGGCCTTAACCAGTTTTTCTAAAATAATTTGGCGAAATTCGTCCAGTTCAAGATCCGAATAGCGAGTCTTTTTAGTTTCTACATTAATTTCTTCATTTGCCATATCCATAAATTTTTAATATTCAAGCTTATTTGTACGATAAATCAACCTAAATGTTTTGTAACAATAATATGTGTTCTTAGTTCATCAGATAACTCAATTATCTGTTTTTCATTGTCATCCAGATTATCAACCAATTCTAAAGAATCGGCCAAAGTTTCCGAGCAAATATACGAAATATTTCTTTTAACTGCCGGAATTAATCCATTGTTTTTTTCAATTTTTACATTTATTTTATCAGTGACTTCAAATTTCTTGTCTTTCCTGATATTCTGTATCCTGTTTACAAGTTCGCGGGCTATACCTTCCTCTTTCAGCTCATTAGTAATTGTAATGTCAAGAGCAACTGTCAATGTTCCCATATTACTTACCAACCATCCGGGTATGTCCTGCGTTAGTATTTCAACATCTGTTAACTCAATGACAATTTCCTGACCGTTAATATGGAGAGTATCATTGCCTTCACTTTCAAATCGTTTGATCCTTTCATTATCGAACTGAACCAGCTCTGATGAAATTGCTTTCATCAGCTTTCCATATTTTGGACCAAGAGTTTTAAAGTTGGGTTTAATCTTTTTAACCAAAATACTATCATCAGTCATAAACTCCAGCTCTTTAACATTCACTTCCGAAAGAATAAGTTGCTTCATTGATTTAAGCTGCTTTTTGAACTTATCATCTCTGACGGGAACCATGATCTTTGCAAGTGGCTGCCTAACTCTGATATTTGTCTTCTTCCTTAACGACAGAACCATTGATGATATTTTCTGTGCAAGCTCCATTCTCTCTTCAAGGTCGGTATTGA
Organism: Bacteroidales bacterium; assembly: GCA_029933495.1. GTDB lineage: Bacteria > Bacteroidota > Bacteroidia > Bacteroidales > JAADJA01 > JAADJA01. The sequence continues at coordinate 4,526 of JAOZOC010000082.1, read as the reverse complement.
TATATGTTTCATTAGCTTCAGGGAAGTCCGTCAGATGAACCGAATCAGCTTCAATTTCCCCGGTAGCAGTGTTAAGATCAATGAAAAGTCTCTCTGAAAAGAAGGGTGCAATAGGAGATGACAACTGTGCAATAGTTTCAAGACATTTATAAAGTGTTTGATATGCCGATATCTTATCCTCTGTATATTCACCCTTCCAGAATCTTCGTCTGCTAAGGCGAACATACCAATTGCTGAGATGCAGATCAAGAAAATCGGCAATTGCACGCCCTGCTTTTGTAGGCTCATAATCATTATAAAATGTATCCACCTTTTTAATAAGTGAATTTAATTCTGAGATGATCCACCTGTCAAGCTCCGGACGCTTCTCAACGGGAATTTCTTCTTGCGAAAAATCGAACCCGTCGATATTGGCATAAAGTGCAAAAAATGCGTATGTATTGTATAATGTGCCAAAGAACTTTCGTCTTACCTCATCAATGCCATTGCTGTCGAATTTCAGGTTGTCCCAGGGCTGGGCATTTGTTATCATATACCAGCGTGTTGCATCGGGGCCATATTTTTGAATTGTCTCAAACGGGTCAACAGCATTTCCCAGTCGCTTCGACATCTTGTTTCCCTTTGAATCAAGTACAAGGCCGTTTGATACGCAAGTTTTATAGGCAACTGAATCAAATACCATTGTTGCTATTGCATGAAGTGTAAAAAACCATCCTCTTGTCTGATCAACACCTTCGGCAATGAAGTCGGCAGGGAAAAATTCATTCAGCTTGTCCTTTTTCTCAAACGGATAATGAAACTGAGCATAGGGCATTGAACCGGAATCGAACCAGACATCAATCAATGCCGGTTCGCGATACATCTTTTTTCCTGTTGGAGAGACAAGCACTATATCGTCAACATAAGGTTTATGAAAATCGAATGTTTCGTAGTTCTCTGTTGTGTTATCTCCCGGAATAAAGTCTTCCAGGGGATTTGTTTTCATAAATCCAGCCTCAATCGATTTTTCAATTTCAGCTTTCAACTCTTCGGCAGAGCCAATGCAGGATTGTTCCTCCGAATCTTCTGTCATCCAGACCGGTAGTGGAACTCCCCAGAACCTCGATCTAGAGAGATTCCAGTCAACCAGATTTTCGAGCCAGTTACCGAATCTGCCTGTTCCGGTTGCTTGAGGCTTCCAGTTAATAGAGTTGTTCAGCTCTATCATCCGCTCTTTGTATGCTGTTGTTTTTATGAACCAGGAATCCAGGGGATAATAGAGGATTGGTTTGTCAGTTCTCCAGCAGTGAGGGTAGGAGTGAACATATTTTTCAGTCTTAAATGCTTTATTCTCTTTTTTGAGTTTTACAATAATGTCTATATCAACAGAATTACTGTTCTTCGGATCAAAGTCAGGGTCATATTCCTTCTTGACATATCTGCCTGCAAATTCGCCCATTTCATCCACAAACTTACCCTGCTTATTTACCATTGTCAGAGAGCCTATCCCGTTTTCTTTTCCAACTTTGTAGTCATCTGCACCAAAACTGGGTGCAATATGTACTATTCCGGTTCCGTCATCAGTTGTGACAAAATCTCCGGTAACAACCCTGAATGCATCGCCGTCTTCAGGTTGCGCGTAGGGTAATAGCTGCTCGTATCGTATTCCCACAAGCTCTTTGCCTTTAAACTCCCCGGCAACTTCAAAAGGGATTTTTTTCTGCCCTGGCTCATAGTCGTCAAGTTTGAGTTCTGCATTTGCTTCAGGAAAGTATTTATCCTTTAGGTCTTTACCTAATATAACAGTAATAGGTTTGTGAGTGTAAGGATTAAAAGTTTTTACTTTTATGTAGTCAATTTTTGCCCCGACAGCAAGAGCAGTATTTGATGGCAAAGTCCATGGCGTTGTTGTCCAGGCAAGAAAGAAGAGATCTCCGCTGGTATTGTCAAACAGGAATTCCGCCCTGTCATCTCTGCCAACTTTGAACTGAGCTACAACAGTATTATCCTTAACATCTTTGTAACAACCAGGCATATTCAGTTCGTGAGAGCTGAGCCCTGTACCTGCTGCCGGTGAATATGGCTGAATTGTATGGCCTTTGTAAATCAAACCTTTGTCATAAAGTTTTTTCAGCAACCACCATACTGTTTCAATATACTTATTATCAAAAGTTAGATAAGGGTCATCAAGATCGACCCAGTATCCCATTTTGACTGTAAGTTCATCCCACAGGTCTTTATATTTCATCACCTCCTTACGGCAGGCTTTGTTATAATCTTCAACAGAAATTTTCTTTCCAATATCTTCTTTTGTAATTCCAAGTGACTTTTCAACTCCAATTTCGACCGGAAGGCCATGTGTATCCCAGCCTGCTTTTCGTTCAACGAGGTAACCCTTCATTGTTTTATACCGGCAGAAGATATCTTTGATTGACCGTGCCATCACATGATGGATCCCGGGAGTGCCGTTTGCTGATGGTGGCCCTTCATAAAATACGAATGGCTTATGTCCTTTCCTGATCTCAACACTTTTTTCAAAAGTATTGTGGTGCTTCCAGTAGTCGTTAATATCATTCCCGATTTGCGTCAGGTCAAGTTTTTTATATTCAGGATATTTCTGTTTCATTTGTTATTAAAGTATTTCTGATTTTTTCAAAAACCGCATTAACCATTCTGTCTCTGAAAATTGTGCAAAAGTATAAAAAATAATATTTAAGCCTGCAATATTCATAAATTCAATTTATGACAAATTTTATACTGCTTTTCTCATCATCACAATTACTGTGAAATTCAATAATTGCAGGGGTTGAAAATCCAGATGAAAACAAAAAAGGCCGTCCCGAAATTTCGGGACGGCCTTTTTCGGATAAGAATTAATTATTCCTATTGAATAATAACTCTTTTAGAGATAGTACCTTCATCAGTTTCAATCTGGAAGAAATAGATTCCTGACTGATATTGTGAAGAATTGAGTTGATACATCATGCTGTTAACCTCTTCGTTTACTATAACCTGACCTGCATAGTTGTAAACCTTAACAGAATTGATCTGTACATCAGATTTAACATTAACTACATCAGTAGCAGGATTAGGATAAACGTTGATAGCACTTGCAAGATATTCCTCAACACCTGTTAGAACATCTACTGTAACTGAGTTTGAAGGATCTGATTCAAGACCATTGTCGTAAACTGCTGTTACATAGTATGTATAAACTCCAAGTCCTGGATAATCAGAGTCAGAATAACTTGTTTCTGTTGTTGTACCTATTACAGCATCATCACGATATACATTGTAAGATGAAAGACCTTTGCTTTGTGCAGGAGTGAATTTGGTAGCACCACCTGTAGTACCAGAAACAACTTCAAGAGTTCCCTGTGGATAAGCAACGGATTCTTTGCTCAATGGAGTAGCAACAGATTTGCCATCAGCAGTAGCTGATACAAGACCTGCAATATTCCAGTTGTAATCCAGACCATATTCAGCTGACATTGAAACCCAACTAGAAGCGTCGAATGATATCATATCACCTTTAAACTGTACTGCGGGTCCTACATCAACACCACCTGGATTTTCACCATCACCGTGAGTTACTTCATAACCGAACCAGAGTTCCTGTGAAGCATCAATCATAACCGGAGTGTCGAGAGTAATCTCGTTCCACTGTGCCGGAACACTACCACTGACATCCTGACTTAACAAGAGTGTGCCTGCATTTGCTCCTGACCATACTTTTAGTACGAAGGCTGCTGTTGCAGCATTGTCATAATGATAATAGCTGATCTTTGTAAGATACATTCCGTTATAGTTTGTGAGGTCAGCAGGCTCCCAATGTGAAGCAGCATAGAATGTTCCACCACCTGTGAGACCAATACCATCTTCGCCATTAACTCCGTCATCCCACTGAATCCATCCACCTGATGATGGTGCATCCCAAACGAGTTCAATAGGTTCACCATTATAAACTGATGCAGGGCCGGTTAAGTTTGTTGGTCCTGGAGGAGGATTGATTGCATAACCGGGGCCGAAACATACATCGTCGTAATAAGCACCAGGTGTTCCACCACTGTCAGCACCGTAATAATCGATACCACCAATAGTATTAGCTGTTGCAAATACATGCATAGAAGTACCATCGAACATTACTTCAGCCAAACCTGTGTTGAGGTCGAAGTTGATGCTTACCATAAACCAGGTATCCTGTGAATATGTATAGTCTGTCTGTACACCGTCAATCATAAAATGTCCTGCGCCGCCATCATCAAAGAAAAGTTCGATAACCCAGGCAACACCAGGAGTAGGTTCGGATTGTACATTGTAGTATCCTGAGAATCCTGTTGGGACATAGATGTAGTTTGAGTGCATCCATTGGCCGGTAGCAATCGGATCAGCACCAAACTGCTGAACCAGGTCAACTGTACCAGCATCTACTACGAAAGAGTTACTTGGACTGTTAGAGTATGTATCGCTAACAGTAGCATCATCAGCATTTGTTCCACTCCAGGTTGTCCAGAGTCCACCAAGTTGTTCTGCTACAAGGCCACCAA
>JAOZOC010000590.1 GCA_029933495.1 Bacteroidales bacterium | reverse complement strand
CCGTGTGTGCTGAGCATTGCTATGCTTTTTATCTTTTTATTTTCCATATTTTTTCTTTAAAATTTTTGCACTAATTTAAATTCCTTTATATCTGTTTTGTCACGATTTTGGGCTTTCTTCGGCAAGCTCAGGACAAGCCTCCAAAATCCCGCCAAAACCATTCATTCTTTATATTTCTTTTCTCCCGCCCTGAAGGACGGGGCTAATAATACTACATCCCTAAAGGGATTTTATCATTCCCAACTTATTCCTGAGCTCTTGATACTTTATTCTTCTGTGAATCTGTGGCATCATTATTTATTTAGTTTTGCCTCCCATTCCTTTGTTATTATTACGTCGGCAAGAGCTTTATGTTTTGAAATTATTTCGTGCTCAATAGTCAGTATCTTTTCTAGAAATTCATCCTGCTTTTCCCTTGCCCGCTTTTTTCTCGATTCGAGTGTGTCAAGCTTGTTCCTGTCAATAAATACACGTGTGTCAGCATTTTTCAGTGTTGTTGTATATGTCCCTTCAGCAATCAGAACGTGATAATCCTCAAGGTTTACAGTCTCCTCACCAATTTTATCAGCATCAAAATCAACAAGAGGTTTTGTAATAACATATTTGCCGTCAAGCACATCTTTTATGTTTTTATCCAGAATGTCGAGGTTTACTTCCTGCATTCCAACCCAGGAAATATCTTCCTCCCGTTTTTTTGCATTTGTTTTTGGTGGAAGCTTAAAATAATCGTCCTGGCCAAAAATAAAGCACTTCATATTTTCTTTCTCAAGAATTTCTGCAATTGAGGCAGCCACTTCCGATTTTCCCGCCCCCGATTCACCTGCAACAGTTATCACATACTTTTTATCACCTCCGCAAATTGTTTCAAAGATTAAATTAACAACCTGATTGGCAGCTCTCCGGTGATTATCGTCAATTATTAAAATGTCGCCTTTCATAATAAATTAGAATTAGATTTTTGTTAGCTCCCAAAATTACAAAATTTTCCGTATTTTCGGGCTGTGGAAGTTAAGTCGAATAAAATTGCAGATATCAGGAAGTTTTACAAGCAAAAGCTTTTGTCTCTATATAGTGAAAATGAAGCTGATAGCCTATTGTTTATGCTTTTCTTTGAGTTTGCTAATTTAAGAAAATCGGATGTAATTTTAAATCCTGACCAGACTATTTCCGAATCAGAATTGCTCAAAATTCATTTTGCAGTTAAAGATTTACTCAACAATAAACCTATACAATACATACTTGGTAAAACCGAATTTTATGGTTTGACATTTAAAGTTAATACAGATGTTTTAATTCCAAGGCCTGAGACCGAAGAGCTTGTTGAGCGTATCATCAAAGAGAATAACACTGATAATTACCTGCGGATTCTGGATATTGGGACAGGTAGTGGCTGTATTGCGATTTCTTTAAAAAAGCATTTACAAGCAGTGGAAATGACTGCAATTGATATTTCGGCAGGGGCATTGAATATAGCTACCAACAATGCAATTGAAAATGATGTTGAAATTACTTTCAGGCAGATTGACTTTTTGGATGAACAAGCAAGAGATAAACTAAGTGATTTTGATATTATTGTGAGCAATCCGCCTTATGTCAGAAAACTGGAGAAGGAGCAGATAAAAAAGAATGTCCTGGACTACGAGCCTGATATTGCCTTGTTTGTTGACGATGACAATCCGTTTGTATTTTACAGGGCGATTGCAGCTTTTGCCCGGAGCCACCTGGTAAAGAACGGAAAAGTATATTGTGAAATAAACCAGTATATTGGTGATGAAACGGCTGCGGTTTTCATTGCAGCAGGTTTTAATGAGGTTGAGATAATTGAGGATATTAACGGGAATGCAAGGATTTTGTCGGCAAAAATATATATCGATAACTCAATCGAAATGCTATTTTAAAGCTAAATAAAAACTGCTAAAATTCTTAGTAAAAGCTGTTCGTGTTTCCATAAAGTTTAAATTTGTATTTTTGAAATATTTATAAACCTTCCGGTGGATGTGCTCAATACTTATACCGGACACAGGCACTTTAAAAAAGTAATGAATAGAAAAACTGCCATATCCGTATTAATAATCCTGCTGTTTTTAAGCGGTTTTTTGGGTTATGGCCAGGATAATGATTCCATTCCAGGGGCTGATGCGGTTTCCGTTAAAGATTGCAAGCAAAAAGATATAAAAGACCTTTTTCGGAAAAAGAGCAAACCTGAGAAACCACCAAAAAAAGTAATGCTGCTGGTACTGCCAAATATTGGTTCGAACCCGGCTAACGGTTTTTATTATGGTGTTGGCGGTAGTGTGGGTTGGTATTTCGGTCCCAAAGAGAAGACAAAGGTGTCAATTATAGGCTTCACGTTATTATATACAACAAAAAAGCAGTTTGTTACATTTTCAAAATCAAATATATATACCTCCCGTAACAAATTATTTCTTCAGGGAGACTGGAGATTTTACATATATAAGGCACCAACCTGGGGACTGGGAACAAATGCACCTGTGGATGTTATTCCGGATGAGTGCCTGGTCTGGCAGGGGGATGAAGTTAATGAGCCTGAAGGGATTTATGAAATGTCGTATAACTATATCA
>JAOZOC010000081.1:2011-10039 GCA_029933495.1 Bacteroidales bacterium | reverse complement strand
TTTCAACTTCTGCAATATTCATTTCCCCCAAAGGAGCATCAGGTCTTCTTCCTGTGAAGCGCAATGACGGGTATGTCGTGCTGCTGCCCACAGAGTATCCAAGTGCAATATTTCCGTTGGCAGACATTGCAATGCTTCCCATCCATCTATTCTCATTATCAGGAGCATAAGTTCCCTGCTGATAAATTGACCAGCCAGTACCGTCATCGCGAATTTCGTACCAACGAATTCCCGCCCTTCCATTAACATTAATTGTATGGTTTGCCAGCATAACATTATACCCGTCAAACTTTCTGAATGGCAGCCTGAACATCAAAACCATTTCCATAACATCAAGTTTGGTCCCGGTTCCGGGTTGAGGTATATTGTTAACGTCAGAATTAAAAGATGAAGGTGTAAGGGTTGAAACAAGTGTCAATGATGAATTAGCGGTATTATTCCAATCTACCGACATCTCATATATCTGCATTTTGTGATTACCAAAAAAACTGATACCTGTTATATAATTAGGTGTTCCCATAGGTGGCGCCTCACCGTCAACATCAGAAGGCAGAAAGCCAAACTTGGAGGAAAACTCTCCATAATAAACCATTTGTGCATCAGGATCACCAGTTAACATTTTTTCTCTTTCAAATGCAACGAAAGCTGCTCCCTGGAAAGAGCCCTGAAACATATGGAATGTTGCATAATAGCCATCGGGCCATACACCAAGTTTAGGATAATCACAAAACATATCAAACTCAAAGGCATATCTGTACCAGGCGCCAAGAGGATCTCCGGATTCAGAAACAGCAATCAATTCATAATGCTTCCCATTTGAAGTCTGTACAGCAAACTGGCTCGCGACCCAGCGATCGGAAATCTCATCATAAAGTATGATTGGGTCTCCGTCATTATGCCCCGACCAGGGACCGGGAAATCCCTGCCACAGCGTACTATTTGCAACAGGACCATAGAGTTTATTTCCAACCTTGTCATAAATTGCAAATGAAAGATTTATCATTTGAAAATAGTGATCAGGTCCTACATCTCCGTCTGTATCAGGAGGATAAACACCGTTAACGTTACCAGTTCCTCCAATATTTACTATCGGGCCTTTAACCTGTGTACTACCATTTGCTGATTGAACCGATGGTATATCCGTTTTCCATTTGTCACCATCCCTATAGTCTGTTTCCAAAGATTCATTTTTAACAATACCATCTTTCCATGAATTATCAATTGCACTAGGTACAATGATTTTCATATCACGTAATGGAATTGTTTTATCAAAAAAAGCAGCTTTACTGACTTTCGTAGGAGATAACTTATCCTGTGCAGAAGCAGGTACAACTATGGTACCCAATAACAATATTAAAATAATTTTTTTCATAAGTTTGAATAGTTTTATTTTCAGATAACACTAATTAACATATATTAGGTGCAATTTGTTTTGATTCCTTACAGAAATTAACAAAAAATTAACACCTTGGTTTTATTAAGTAACAGGAAAATAATTACCGAAGCCTGAATTCAAAAGAGTTCCTGAGTTTGTCTTTTAATAAATAGAGAATAAAATAGTACGGTATAAGAATTCCGAAAGCCAGGAGTCCTGCAATTCCTTCGTCGTCAAATATATTCAAAGAGATAATTAATGTTACAAATAAGATAATAAATGGAAGAATATAACCAAGAAAGACCGCCCTTTTTCCCATAGATTTCCCCATAAGTATCTCAACGCTGTCTCCAACACTATATATCCGGTTTCCTGAAACAGGAACCTCGATAATCTCTTCCTGCATATCATTCACATTGCAGGCACCCTTAACCTGGCATGAGACACAAGCCGACTGGGCAATGATTGAAACATAGTAATATGAATCATCAATATCTTTTACAATTCCATTATGAACAATCGAATCAATTTCGCACTCAGTATTTTGATAATCGTCTTTCATCTAAAAATCAGAAACATTTAATATTCAAACAAAAATATATCTTTGAAATAAGGAACAAAGATACAGGTATTTTGTTTCTGTTTTCTTTAAATCCGCCTTTTCTAATTATACTAATCAAGGAGTAGACAACGAAACAGGAAGGATCTTGCCATTATAATATTTATTTCCGTTTAAGGCAAAGTCAGCAATGTACTTCCCCATAGCCTCTGCTGCTAAAGGAGCTTTATAACCCGGGAATGCCTCTTCCAGCATTTCGGTCTGAACAGCACCAAGTGCCAGGCAATTAACGGCAATGCTGTCATCCTTAAATTCTTCTGCCAAAGCTTCGGTCAAAATGGCAACTGCACCCTTGCTTGCGCTGTAAAGTGAAAGTCCCGGAAATTTCACACTCCCCTGAACTCCTCCCATACTACTTATATTTATAATATGAGCATTAGCATTGAAGAATGGCAACAATATTTTAATAATTCTATACACACTCTTGACATTGATATTGAATAAATCGTCAAAATCACTGTTGCATAAATCTTTAAAGGGCTTATTTATCATTTTGCCCGCATTATTCACAAGGACACTGATATTCCCAACCTCATTTATGACTCGTACTAAAACTTTCTCGGTCTCATCGCTTCCAATATCAACTGGTAATGGAATTACCTCGGCATCAGGATTTATTTTCCTGCACACATTTTTCAGGTTATCCAATTTATCCCCTGACCTTGCTATAGCAATAATTTTATTATTTCCAGCTTTAGCAAATGACTTTACCGTAGCGAAGCCTATTCCCCTGCTTGCGCCTGTAACTATTATATTCATAGTATAAAATTTCTAACAAAAAACCTTCAACAAATGTACATAAAATTATTTACTGATTTTTTTTACATATTATTCAAATGATAATGATTACTTTTGGATTAGTTTTTGCAAAACAGAAGCTTAAAACTGGCGATATGAAATTAATAAAATTAACATCAATATTATCTATTTTACTTGTTTCCACACTCTGGAATTTTGCTTTATCGCAAGATAAAACAAATAATAAGGAGATTATAACAGCAATCCAAAAAGGTGATTATCTGAAACTTGCAGACAATTTCAACACAACCATTGATCTCCAGATTGGCAAAACAGATGGCAATTACAGCAAAACACAGGCAAAACAAATTTTAAAGGATTTTTTCAAAAAGTATCCACCAAAATCTTTCAAAATAATTCATGAAGGCTCTTCAAAAAACAGCTCGGAGTATATTATCGGATCATACAATAGCGAAAAAAAGGAATTCAGAGTTTATATCCTTTTAAAAAAAATCAATTCAGAGTTACGGATTCACATTTTACAGTTTGAAGAGGAATAATTAGCTATGAACATTGACAGAATTATCGAAGAGGCAATTATTGAGGACATTGGTGACGGTGATCATACATCTCTGGCAACCATTCCTGCCGACGAAACAGGTAAGGCTCATCTTGTAATAAAAGAACCGGGAATTCTTGCTGGTGTTGATATTGCAGAAATGGTATTCTCAAAAACAGACAATCGTTTAGTATTTAAAAAACTGATTTCAGATGGTTCTGAAGTAAGACCCGGTGATATTGTTTTCACAGTTGAGGGGTGCTCCATTTCTATTCTTTCAGCTGAAAGGCTTGCTCTTAATTTCATGCAAAGAATGAGCGGGATTGCAACATACACGAACAAACTGGCATCTCTGATTGCAGGCCTGAAAACCAAATTGCTGGATACCCGAAAAACAACACCATTACTTCGTGAGCTGGAAAAATATTCTGTTAATGTAGGAGGTGGAGAAAACCATCGAATGGGGTTGTACGATATGATAATGATAAAAGATAATCATATTGATTTTGCCGGTGGTATAGTTCCGGCCATAGAATCGACAAAAAAATATCTCACAGATAAAAATAGAAATTTGAAAATTGAGATTGAAGTTAAGAATCTTAAAGAGCTGGAGATTGTGCTAAATCATGGTGGAATTGACAGAATAATGCTTGATAATTTCACTCCGGAAAATCTTAATACGGCTATTGTCATTATTGATGGAAAATATGAGACCGAAGCTTCAGGAGGAATTACAGAAAAGACAATCAGGAGATATGCTGAAACAGGGGTTGACTATATCTCTGTAGGAGCACTTACTCATCATATAAAAAGCCTTGACATGAGCCTTCTGGCTGTTAAATAATTATTTATGTGGGAAAGAATCCTTAACTCAAAGCTGGTCACAAAAATAACACATCGTCTAAAAAAGATGGTTTTGCCTGGATTTGACGGCATTCCGCTTTATGATGTTGGGGTATTCTTTGTAAGGGGTATTGTAAATGGCTCATTATCTGCGCGGGCATCATCAATTGCTTTTAGTTTCTTTCTTGCAATTTTCCCAATGATAATTACATTTTTCACATTGATACCATTTATTCCAATTGAGAATTTCCACGTCATATTACTTGATCTGATACAACAAATTACTCCAGACACGGCAAATGATTTAATAAGGGATACTCTTAATGACATCATCAACCGACCAAGGGGAGGACTACTATCTTTCACATTTGTTCTTACCCTTGTTTTCGCAACAAATGGAATTGACAATCTCATTCAGGCCTTTAATACAACCTATCATACAATTGAAACACGAACACTTATAAAGCAAAGGTTAATTGCCATTTTACTTTTCTTCATTATCAGCATAATATTAGTAATATCAATTGGTCTGATAACATTAGGATCAAGTATAATTAATTATTTATTTGATCATCAGCTATTAACAAACTGGCTTACATTCTTTCTAATTCAGGCTGTAAAATGGATCATACTAATTGCGAATCTTTTCTTCACAATTTCATTTATCTACTATCTTGCACCTGCCAAGGACAGCAAGTTTAGATTTATTTCGGCTGGTTCCACATTAGCGACTGTTTTATCAATTGTCACAATGTTGGGTTTTAATTTTTATGTTCAGAATTTTTCAAGCTATAATGCCTTGTATGGCTCAATTGGAACACTGCTGATTATCTTATTGTGGATTTACATAAACTCTTTCATTCTGCTAATCGGCTTTGAACTCAATGCCAGTATTCAGGGTGCAAAAAAGGATAAGACTTTGCAGGAAGCTTCGAAAACGCACTACCTCTCACGAACAGCCGAAGAATCCTAACAGGACTTCTTTTCACAATCGAATTTATTGAATTATTTAGAATTTATAAAAATTGTATATCTTTGTAATGTAAAATTCTAGTGTTAATAAGAATGTTAATAAGTAAGAGGCAACTTTTCTGTTTCTTTTTATGTCTTAATAATCAGAGTAATAAAAACTGCAAGGACTAATGTGACATATATCTAAAAAACAATTAGTTAACTTGCCTTTTCAAAACATGCGCAATGAATAGAAGAATTACTGTTTTACTTGTATTTGCAATATTAGTTACAATCAGCAATAAAATATCGGCTCAAATCAACATCCAGTCAGGAGTAGAACCTATGGCAATGGTAGAGAATATTGTTGGTGAAGGCGTTGTATTCGACAATGTTCAATACACGGGAGCTAATTCGGCAAGAGGAATCTTTACAAACGGAAGCACAACAAATCTCGGTATTGAAAGTGGGATATTTTTAACATCTGGTGCCGGATATGTTATTCCCGGTCCAAATGGTCCTGCATCTTGTTCTGCCGGCTCAAATAACGGAATGTCTGGAGATGCTACACTTACCGGATTAGCCGGTGTTTCGACCTATGATGCTTCGGTTTTACAATTTGATTTTGTACCTGAATCAGACACATTACGCTTTAAATATGTTTTTGGTTCTGAAGAGTATAACGATTATGTCTTTTCAACTTTTAACGATGTCTTCGGTTATTTTGTATCCGGTCCTGACCCCAATGGAGGTTATTACAGTAATGAGAATGTCGCACTGATACCTGGCACAAACATTCCTATAGCTATCAATAATGTTAATTACGGTTATTCATCGTGTGATATTATTCCTACTGGGCCTTGCACACATTGTGAATATTATGTTGATAACACCGGCGGTATGACTCTGGAATATGATGGATTTACTGCTGTACTGACTGCCTGGATAAGGGTTATCCCCTGCGAAACATATCATATTAAGATGGCTGTTGCCGACGCAGGTGATCATATTTTTGACTCAGGAGTTTTCCTTGAAGAAAACAGTTTTGAAAGTCCTAAAATTGAAGTTGAAGCAGAGCCAACTCCGGAAGGAGTATCTGACAATATGGTTGAAGGATGTGTTGAAGCTGATATCATTTTCAGACTGCCAAATTCGAGTTATGCGCCAATTACGATTAATTATGAAATAACAGGTACTGCCGATCCGGATTTAGATTTTGAAGATCCAATTCCAACTTCGATAACCATTGAAGATGGAAATGACAGTGCATTTATTCATGTTGCACCCATAAAAGACGGAATACTTGAAGGTGATGAAACTCTTATATTTATCATAACAAATGAACTTGGCTGCTCGGTTAGATACGACACTGTTGAGTTTATCATTGTCGATTATGTTGATATGGTACTTTCAATAACGCCTGATATGGCTATTTGTGAAGGCCAGACAGTAGAACTTGTCACAGAAGCATTTAACGGAATATCTCCTTACTTTTACCAATGGGTTGAACCGTCTGTTGAGAACGACACTATAGAGGTTACACCTGAAGAGACTACAACATACAAAGTTCAGGTTACAGATATGTGTGAGGGCTTTATTGAAGATTCGGTTACCATAGTAGTTCTTCCAATGCCTGAACTTAACCTTGGTAACGATACAGTTGTTTGTGGTGCTGACTCGCTTATTTTACATGCAGGCGGAGGCTTTGCATCATACCAGTGGCAGGATGGTTCTGCCGATTCAATTTTTGTTGTTACAGAACCCGGCACATACTGGGTACAGGTAATGTCTCCTAACGGATGTACTGCCGGAGACCAGATTACTGTTAACTTCTTCCCACCCATTTTTGTTGACCTTGGGATTGATACTGTTATTTGCATAGGAGAAACTGTAATACTTGATGCAGGTTCCGGATTTGAATCTTATTATTGGCAGGACGGCTCGAATAATCAAACTTATGACGTAACAGTAACGGGAACTTACTGGGTACAGGTATTCGACGCTAACGGTTGCACTACTTTTGACACGATCCAGGTCAGCGTTGATGATGATGCACCCACTTTCAGCCTTGGCGATGATATGACTTTATGCTATGGTACGACATATACATTAAGTACAGGGCTTCCCGGAGGCTACCAATATGAATGGCAGAACGGCTCATCGGACTCAGTTTATATTGTAACCCAACCCGGGCTTTATAGTGTAGCTGTGCAAGGAGGATGTGGAACAGGTTATGATACAATATATGTTAATTACTACCCTCCGGTTATTGTTGACATTGGTGATGATATGACTATGTGCCAGGGTGAGTCAACAACACTTGATGCCGGAGATAGTTTTATTAGCTGGACTTGGCAGGACGGAACAACATCACAATATTATAATGTATATGAAAGTGGAATATATTCTGTTCAGGTTGAAGATGTTTATGGCTGTGGCGGTGGAGATACAATTTCCATAGAGGTAGCTAATAATGTACAATTAATTCCTGATTCCAGTTTCTGTGAAGGAGAAACTATTGTTCTTGATGCAGGTTATGGCTTCGACAATTTTGAATGGAGTACAGGTAGTACTTCTCAAATAGTGCATGCAACCGAAGGAGGTACATACTGGGTAAATGCTTCATACGTATTCGGATGTCCTTCAACAGACACAACTATCCTTACAATGTTTCCGATTGCCAATGCTGATCTTGGCGGAGACAAAGATATTTGTGAAGGAGATACCGTTACACTGACAGCTCCGGAAGGTGATTTTGAGTACTACTGGAACGATGTACTTAGTAACGAAAGTACTTATACAGTTACACAGGGAGGTACATATAAGCTAACAATGAAAAATTATTGTGGTGAAGATTCTGATGAGGTAGAGGTTATTGAATATCCCAATCCTGTAGTAAGCCTTGGAGAAGATCAGGTTTTATTCCCTGGCGAATCCGTTCAA
>JAOZOC010000081.1:0-1911 GCA_029933495.1 Bacteroidales bacterium | reverse complement strand
TCCTGTAGTAAGCCTTGGAGAAGATCAGGTTTTATTCCCTGGCGAATCCGTTCAACTTGATCCGGGAGAATTTATCTCATACCTTTGGATGGATGGTGCAACAGACAGATACTATAATGTTTCTTATGATAATTATAATGATTCAGTATATACTGTAGAAGTTTGGGATGAGCATTGTAAAAATTCAGCCACTGTGATAATTGAAATATTCAATGTTGAGGTTCCAAGTGTGATAACTCCGAATGGCGATGGTTATAATGACACTTTCAGACCCGGAGAGGGTTGGAGTGGTATTAATACCCACAAGATGCTAATTGTCAACAGATGGGGTGGCAAAGTTTGGGAATCATCCGATTTCCAATCCGGATGGGACGGCAAGGTAAATGGAAGTCCGGTTGCTGCCGGCACATATTTCTGGGTGCTGGAGGTTACTTATGGCCCGAATAATGAGAAGAAGACATATAAAGGTAGCCTTACTGTATTAGGTACAAATTAATATTGAATAATCAGGTTAAACATATTATAATATAAATTACTTAATTTATAAAATAGTCCATATCAATGGATTGTGATGAATTAAATTTGCATACTATGAATTTTAGATATCTTTTCTTAATAGCAGCAATTCTGTTGTCATCAGTTCTATCAGCCCAGACCGACTATTTTTGGATTGGAGGCCAGGGAAACTGGACAAACTTAAATAACTGGGTAACAACCTCCGGGTTGGCTCCCGAAGAAGTTCCGGATGCAAATGACAATGTCATATTTGATGACAACTCCTTTACACAGGATAATGACACGGTCTTTATTTTCACTAAAAATCCTGAATGCAAGAATATGATCTGGGAAAACCTGAAGTACAATATTGTTCTTGCAGGGGGGGCTGATACAACATCTTTAAGTATTTATGGCTCTCTTACTTTTGATACTCTTCTGTTTAACGATTATAGAGGAAAGATCAATTTTCAGGCTGGCACAACAGGCAATACTATAACTACAGCAGGTAACAGGTTTTTTGCTGACATTTATTTCGACGGAGAAGGCGAATGGATACTTCAGGACACATTAATGACCTGGGACACAACTGACTGGCAGGAAAGACTAGCTGATGCAACAATGGAAAACCCTCCCCCCGACCCTTTTATTTATTTACAAAAAGGAACTCTTCAGACAAACGGACAGGTAATAGTGGCAGAAGGCTTTGTTTCATCCAAAGAGAACCAGCGACTACTTAATATGGAAGGTTCAGAATTTTTCATTATTGGCCCCTGGGTAATTAATGCGACCGGCTTAACTATGAAATCAGCTAATTCTCTCATAACAATGAGAGGAACAATGTCTAATTTTAATGGTGACGGGCCTAACCTGGTTTATAATAATGTAACAAAACTACCTGATGAAACCGGAAATGCCGGAATAATTGAGACAATAGACCTCAGGAGTCAGTTCAACGTTGTTGAATATAAGGGTGGAGGAGTGATGCAGGCATCAACAACTCCCGGACAACTGGGCCATTTCACAGTTGATACTGTTACTATGCTATGGGGACCGGCACCTAATGCCATCTCTGGATTTGAAGATTCAATTAACTGTGGTATGTATAGCGGTCCTGGTTTTTTAAATGTAAACGAATCCTATATTAAGAAATTTATTTTAAATGTAGGAGGTAAACTTGATGGTAAAGATTATGATATGGATTCTATCTTTTTTAAGGATTTATATTCATTCGGTCCTGCAGCACAGGGTATGCTTGTAGGGAAAAATTATATTGATTATCTCTACTATCAAACTCTTGGTGTACTTGCATCATATCAGGGTAGTAACAATACTGTTATTGATGCCGTTTATGCCGCTGATGGTGTCTTTGGTGGGAAAAACACAATAACAAATTTATATCTTGGCAGCGGTTTC
>JAOZOC010000589.1 GCA_029933495.1 Bacteroidales bacterium | reverse complement strand
TATCATCATTAAACCAGGCAAGTATCTTACCTTTATCACAGCCATATAATATTCCACCATGGAATTACAATGGTGGAGAGATTGTCACATCAATTCCAAATCCGGATATTGTAGATTGGATTCTTGTTGAAATAAGAAAAACAGATGGAGATGCCACAACTGCATCAAGTGAAAAAAAAGTTTATCTGAAAGCTGGATTCCTTCTTAAAAATGGCCAGATAACCGATATTACCGGTTCTGGTTACCTTACATTTACTTCCACATTTATTGGTAACCATTATATTTTAATATGGCACCGTAATCACTTGGGTATCATCTCATCCCAGCCAATTTCGTTTTTAGGAAATATCTATTCATACGATTTTACGGCCGATTCCGGGCAGGTTTTAAATGGTGCAACTGGATATAGTGAACTTCAAAAGGGATTATGGGGTATGGCTGCCGGTGATATCAATGCAGATAAAAGCATTGACATTCAGGATAAAGCTATTGGTTGGGCAACAGAAGCCGGAAGCTCTGGCTATTTCGGGTCAGATGTAAACCTTGACGGGCAGACAAACAATCCCGATAAAAATGAACTCATGATAACTAATTTTGGAAAGCAAAGCGGTGTACCAGACTGACCGGTTTCAAAAATTCAAAATAACACTATTGCCGGCCCCTAAAAATTGGAAATTACAGGAATAGAGGCTTTTAGCTGCCACAATATCCAAAAGTAGTTATTATAAAAAGTATATAAAACTGATCAACACCAGCATCAGGCAAAATTTCAGGGCATATCTGACCATTATTCACAGGACCGGGACAGAAAATGGAATCTCCGGGTGTGCATTGTGCATTGGATATTTCAATATTGAAAATTCCTACTATTAACGACAAAAATAAGAAATAAAGAGTTTTATACCAGACTTTCTGAAGTGAATATTTTATTTAAAAAGCAAAAATAATATTTTCATTTGGTCAAGTCAAGTATTAATTTGCCCGCAAGTCAAAACGATGTGCAAGCGTTCACCCAATGAACAAACATCCACTCAATGAGCAAGCGTCTACGCTTGTAATAAATCTACACCATTATCCACCCGCTATTCGCATCTTCTTTTGAATCAAAATTCTTGACATAGGGCTTAATATCTATTAAAGGTGTATTATCAAGAATATCAAGGCCAGAAGTGTAAATCCTGTTTCCTTCTATTCTTTTAATTTTGGCAATTGTTAGTCCGATGGAATTAAACCGGTGTGGCGAACGTGTTGCAAAAAGACCAACTTCGCGGCCATCTCCTTTCGGAGGATTAACTCTGAGCCTTGGTTGTTTTCTCGGACGGTCGATATGAAAAATAACATAAAGATATTTAAACCGGTCCAACATATAAAGCCCGTCAGTAAGCTCTGGATTCAATTCAATATAAAAAACACCTTTTGCATTCTCATAGTCCCCGAATGGAGTATCATCAACGAACGGAGTGCGTACAGTACCAATCGGTTTAAATTCTACAGACATAAATTTTTAATTTTATCATTTATGTGCAAGCGAACACACTTACAAAAACTCAAATTCCAAATATCAAAATCCAAATATGTGCAAGCGTCCACGCTTGTATAATGAAATTATATTACACTCTCCAAAATGAGCAAGCGTCCACGCTTGCCTTATCAACAAATCATATTTTCTCCTTCAGCCACTCATACCAGTCGCTCATCCCCTCACCTGTTTTGACTGACACTTCAAAAAACTTCAAATGATGATTAACCTGCAAGGCATATTGCTTTGCTCTTTCAACATCAAAATCAACATATGGTAAAAGATCGGTTTTATTAATGATACAAATATCCGATGATTCAAACATAGTCGGATATTTGATAGGTTTATCATCACCTTCGGTGACACTAATTATCACGACCCTTGCTGCTTCACCAAGGCTAAAAAGTGACGGGCATACCAGATTACCCACATTTTCGATCATTAAAACCGAATTTTCTTTTGGATTGAGCTCTTTTACAGCCTGATTGACCATATCTGCATCAAGATGACAGCCGTTTCCGGTGTTAACCTGAATTACGGGAGCGCCGGCCTTATCAATCCTGTTTGCATCGTTCATTGTCTGTTGATCTCCCTCAATTACATAAAACTTCATCTCCTTCCCGAGTTCTTTAATAGTCTTCTCCAGAAGGCTTGTCTTTCCCGACCCGGGTGAGCTGACCAGATTCAAAGCCAGAATATTTTTTGCCTCAAAATATCCCCTGTTACGTTCCGCCACAAGATTATTTCTTCCGAGAATATCCTGTTCAACTACTATCTCCCTGTCATGTGAATGATCATGAGAATGTGAGTGGGTATGGTCATGCTCGTGTGAATGAGTATGACCATCGTGACTATGTTCGTGATTATGAGCATGGTGGTGCTCTTGATTTTCTTCGCCGGGTTTCCTAAAAGTAACATTTCCAGGTTCTCCGCATCCGCAAGTATCGCACATAATATATTATTTTACAATTATTAAACACTTAAAATGAGCAAGCGTCCACGCTTGCATTATTCTATTCTACCTTTAACTTTTTAACAATCAATTCTTTTCCCTGAACAATATCTGAAA
>JAOZOC010000588.1 GCA_029933495.1 Bacteroidales bacterium | reverse complement strand
ACGCTGCCGATGGTAATCCTTACGATGAAAGTAATGCAGTGTTTGAAATTGCAGTAACATCCATTCCTGATATAATGATAGTTGAAATAATGCAACATCCAGATGCAGTTGACGATGAGGTAGGTGAATGGTTTGAGGTGTTCAACACTACCTCCTCTGCCATTGATATGAACGGTTGGATAATAAAGGATAAGGATATTGATATTGACACAATTGAAGGTTCGCTAATAGTTCCTGCAAACGGATTTATAGTATTTGGAAGAAACGGTGATTCGGGTGTAAATGGTGGTTATACCTGTGATTATCAATATACCGGAATCGCCCTTTCCAACAGTAGTGATGAGGTAATTATCTTAAAACCTGACGGAACACAGATGGACAGTGTTGCCTATGATAACGGAGCGACCTTCCCTGATCCAACGGGAGCTTCAATGGTTTTCACCGGAACAATTAATGATGACAACAATGACGGGGCAAACTGGATTGAGGCCACTGTTCGTGAGCAAAGTTACACCGGTACAGAGGGTGATAAAGGTTCTCCGGGCACAAACGGCCAGGATCAAAACCTTAATGTTACAACTGTCACATATTCACTTGACCTGACGGTTTATCTTGAAGGTCCGTTTAATGGAACAGATATGAATACAACACTCAATTCAGATAACCTGTTACCAACATCACAACCTTACAACACTGCTCCCTGGAATTATTCAGGTACTGAAAGTGTATCATCAATTCCAAATGCGAATGTTGTTGACTGGATTTTGGTTGAATTAAGGGATGCTTCAAGTGCCGGAGGTGCTACAGGTGCAACTCTGTTTGCCCGTAAAGCAGCCTTCCTGCTTAATGATGGTTCAATAGTTGACCTTAACGGAAGCAGTAATCTGCAGATTACGGCATCGTCAGCAATAACAAACGATATGTATGTTGTTATCTGGCACCGAAATCATCTTGCAATATTAAGTAATAACTCTGTAGTCCTATTCAATAATTCCGGAAGTTATGATTTCTCAACCGGTTCAAATAAGGTTTATGAAGGAGCTTCCGGATATAAGAATTTGGGTCCTGTTTGGGGTATGGTTGTCGGAGATATCAATGGTGATAAAACAATTGATGCCACTGATATCGACAATGCCTGGGCGCCTGATGCAGGTGATGCCGGTTATAAAGCAGGCGATCTTAATTTCGATGGACAGGTTAATAACGTTGATAAAAACGACTTCTGGTTTATTAATTATAATATAAATTCTAGTGTACCTGACTAATAGGTAATATTCTTAAATAGAAAAGCCCGCTCATTTCTGAGCGGGCTTTTTATTTGAGCCACAGCTGTTCGGGATTTTAACTCAAGCTCGTGTGTGAGATAATCCCAAACTTGTCGAAAAACTAACAAATTGCCCCACTCATAGATTAAAACTTTCGGATTAACAGCCCACAGGCCTCCGGTTAAAACCCGAAAGAGCAGCGGATGGAGTTAAATACTCGTCATCAGATTTAAATTTTAAATAAGAAGAATTTTATAACTCCATTTTTTTGATAATTATCATTACTTTTGTGTTTTATCTCTTCGGGAGATAAATAATTTTATTAGTTATAATAATTTCATTAGAAAATATTGAAGTTTTAATTTGTAATATGAATTTGTTTGAGAAAAATATTGAGAAATTAGCAAAATTGTGTGACAAATACAATGTTTTACATCTTTATGTTTTTGGTTCAGCTATAAGTAGCAAGTTTAATAAAGAAAGTGATATTGATTTTCTTGTAACATTCGACTCTATTCAGTTAGATGATTATGCTGACAATTATTTCGATTTTAAATTTTCATTGGAAGGCTTATTTGATCGAAAAATTGACCTCCTTGAGGAGAAAGCAATTAAAAACCCATTTTTAAAACAATCAATAGACACTACAAAAAAACTAATTTATGGATAATGAAATTAAGACTTGGCTATTTGATATAAATTCAGCGATTTCTGAAATAGATGGATTTTTCGAGGAGGGAGAAAAGCGTTTTATTAATTATAAGCAAGATATTAAAACAAAGCGTGCAATCGAAAGAAATTTAGAAATAATTGGAGAAGCTGTAAAAAGGATAATTGATAAGAGAATAAATATTGAGCTCACAAATGCAAGAAAAATTATTGATACAAGAAATAGAATAATTCATGGTTATGATACTATTTCAGATGACGTGATTTGGGGAATAATAATTAAGCACCTGCCAAAGTTGAAAATTGAAGTTGAAGAATTAATGAAGAGCTAATACGGTTACTTACGTCCAATAAAGTTGCCAAATTGATTTGTTATTTAAACACTAATTGACACTTTTAATCCGGATTGGGCATTAGTTTTCAAAGATGAGAAGAAAGTATATTTTGTGTGTAACAAAAAAGAGAAATTATGGAAGCAGGATTAATACCAGTATTTTCAGATATATTCAAAGGTGAAAAGTTACCGGATATAAGTGAATTATTAAAAAATATTCCATCTGTTTTTACTCTTAATGCTGTTTCATTTATAAATTCAAGGCTTATGGCTAATTCGGTTCTAACAGTGCCACCCATTTCGGAAAGAGAGTGCCAGTCAT